>SCUR01000417.1 GCA_004297235.1 Candidatus Manganitrophaceae bacterium
ACTTGATAAAAAACCTCAAATATCTTCGAGAGGGCTTCCGGCGGGATCCCGACCCCTGTGTCGCAAACCGCGATTTCAATTCCGTTCCGCTCCTTTCGATCTTTTGCAGTGACCGTGATTTCCCCCTGATCGGTAAATTTGATGGCATTGGAGAGAAGATTCATCAGAATTTGTTTAATTTTCATTCCATCGGATTCAATGCATGGAAGCGCCTCTGAGATGCGGTTTCGGATCAAAATTCCTTTCTGTTCCGAGAGCGGCCTGATCTCGGTCAAAATCTCCTCAATGAGGGGAGGAATTTCGATCGGCGCCAGCCCCACCGTCATTTTCCCCGATTCGATCTTGGCCAGATCGAGGATGTCGTTGATCATCCTCAAGAGGTCGCCGGCATTTCGATGAATCCCATCCAGAGCAAGCTTCTGCTTTTCGGCGATTGGACCGTATGTTTCATCGATGAGAAGATGGGTATAACCGATGATCGCATTGAGCGGCGTCCGCAGATCGTGTGAAACATTGGAGACCAACCGGGACTTGTAACGATTGGCCTCGTCCGCCTGCCGGCGCGCGACCTCGGCTTTTCTGTAAGCGGAGCGGAAGGAAGCGCTGACCCAACTGATGAGCAACGAAAAGAGCAAGAAGAGACCGAGACGCATCAGATCATTCGCCGAATGGGCCGAGGGATGAAGGGTCAACGGCAAAAAGTAGTAGATAAAGGAGACGGCAGAAAGAAAGGTGGCCAGGAGCCCCGGCCCTCCGCCCCCGAACAGCGCGCTGATCATCACGGCAACAAGGGGAAGAAAAAAGATCGGGCTGTGAAAGAGAGGGAATAAGAGGTCGGAGAGCAGAAACGCAAGGAAGCTGACCAACACGGCGGCGCCGTAACGCACCGCCGGAGAGTAGGTTTTCATAAAAACTTCGGTCTGGACGGGGATCATCCCCCGGCGATCAGCATCATCCATGCGACGAGTCGGTCTGTGAAGAAAGGCCCTCTCCTGAGGCTTGAGTGAATCCGTTTTTCCATGATAATAAACAAAAATTCAAAGTGCAAGGAGGCGGCCCCGGAATTCCTCCGGAGGAGGCACTTTTAATGGAAAATGAATTCGAAACTAATCTGGAGAAGATAAAACCGGATCCGCCGTTAAGGAGCAAAGAGGGGAAATGAAAGAAGAATGGTCCAGAGGAAATCGATCGGCTCTCAGGGCGTCTCAATCCGCGAGACCCTTCGAAAGCGCGGGAGGAAGCGATGCCCGATCTATCTTGCGCGTCTGCGGGGCAGCTCCTCCTGCGGAACCGATCGAGCGGAAGGAAGACGACCCGTCCCTTCGGCCGATTCGGTCCTAATCCGGGATGGCTTTGATCGCGACCTTCCCCCTGCCTATCGGATCTCCGGCCGACGGCGTTGCAGGATATTTTTTATCGGCGTAGATTCGGTGTATAGTGGCTGAATACCGGTCGCTAAGGATATCAAGACATTGCCCTGTAATTCCGCCGTGCTGAAAAGAAGGAATCGTTGCGATGGAGAATGAAACGCGGGGGGAGGAAACCGATCAGGTCATCCTCCCCGAGACCGTCCCGGACAGCGCGGCTCCCTTCACCGTAGAACCGGCACCGCCCGGGAAACGGGGCGGGGGCCCGGCATCCACTCGCCTCAAAGCCGTCCGAAAATCGGCCGCTTTCCTCTACAGAAATAAGGGCGCGTTCCTCGGAATCGGAGTGGCGCTCTTTCTTCTGATGATTCCGCTCCCGGAGGGACTCTCTCCGGCGGGACAAAGAGCGCTCTCACTCGTAAGCCTCGCTTTCATCTTCTTCATGACCGAGCCGATCCCCCTGCCGGGGGTCGCGCTCCTCATCGCGGTCCTCGAAGTTCTGATGGGATTGGGCGATTCGACAGAGGTGGCCCGCTCCTTCTTCAACGATTCGGTCTTTTTTATCATGGGATCGCTCATGATCGCCGCGGCGCTGGTCCGCCAAAACCTCGACAAACGGATCGCCTGCTGGATCGTCCAATGGACCGGCCCGCAGGTCAAGCGGCTCGTCTTTGGAATGGTCTCCGCCTCGGCCCTGATCGCTTCTCTGCTCGGAGAGCATACCGCCGCCGCGATCCTGCTCCCCGTCGCGGTCAGCCTCCTCAAATTTTCCGGAGAAGAGCCGCACAAGATCAAAAACCTGTCGGTGCTGCTGCTCCTCTCCATTGTGTACGGCGCCATGATCGCAGGGATCGGGACCCCTTCGGGAGGAGCGCGCAATGCCATCATGATCGCC
>SCUR01000418.1 GCA_004297235.1 Candidatus Manganitrophaceae bacterium
CATCCGGACCACCCTCTTTCCTTCGGCGTCGGTCCCCCATTCGTAGACGTTGGCGGGGCACATGTGAATCCAGGCCTCTCCCACCTCTTCGGGAACATGCACTTCGACTCGGAGGTGATTCGGCTGGTTATCGCGGCTGCTGTTGCCGCTGGCATGAACGCTGGTGAGTTTATCAAAGAGATATTTTCCGTCGGGCGGGGGATACTCCCTCTTCTCGATGAAGAGCGGCTCATCGGCATCCCGCCGCGTCTTAAACCGCCACCCCGGGAAGGCGCCGCCGGTGATCGTCATCAGTCCGGCGAGCAGCACCCCCGGCACAAACCCATGATCGAACGCCTGGCGCATGTTTCGGACCCGATGAAGATCCTGGACAATGAAACTCTTCCGGACCGCGGCATCATATCCCGTCAAAGCATCGGATCGGCTGAGATCCTTTCCCGATTTGAGCGCCTCGAAGATCGCCTCGGCGGCCAACATCCCGGAGGCCATCGCATAGTGGATCCCCTTGAGCCTGGGGACATTGAGGAACCCGGCCGAATCGCCGACGAGCAATCCCCCCGGCAGATGAAGGCGATCGGGGATGGAATAGTATCCCCCTTCCGGAATCGTCTTGGCCCCCCAGCCGTTCTCAAGCCGGTGCCCCCCCTCCAGGATCTTCCGGAAGAAGGGGTGGGTCTTCATCAGTTGAAGAAGATCATGAACCGAGGTGCATGCGTTGCGGTAGCCGAGGCCGACGACGAGGCCGAGCGAGATCAGATTTCCTCCCATCGGGTAGAGAAAACTTCCGCCGAATTCGTTGTACTTCTTGGCGCCGCGGAGCGGCCATCCCATCGTGTGGATCACCTCCTCCGGCGGATGCGGCACTTCCCAGATCTCCTTCACGCCGAGTGAGTAGGTTTGGGGGTTGGTTCGGGTGATCCCGAAGTGGGCGATCGCCGCCTGGGTCAGATGCCCCTGCGCCCCTTCGCCGAGGACCGTCGCCTTGGCCAAGATCTCGGCCCCTTCCTGAAAGTTTTCCATCGGCGCGCCGGTCCGGTCGCGCCCTTTGTCGCCGCTCTTCACCCCGCGAATCGCCCCGTTTTCGACCAACAGCTTCACACCGGCGGTCTCGCTGAAAATCGAGACGCCGAGCGCCTCCGCCTGCTCCGCAAGCCACTTTCCGAATCGGCTGACCGAGATGACATAATTTCCATGGTTGCGCATTGTCGGAGGGAGGGGAACCTTGTACGCACTCTCGGATGAGAGAAGATAAAGCCCCTCTTTTTGGACCGGAACTTCGAGCGGGAAGCTCCCCTCTTTCAGCTCCGGGAAGAGTCGCTTTAGCGAGACCGGATTGAGGATCGCCCCGGCGAGAAGATGCGCCCCCGGATATTTTCCTTTTTCGACGATCGCGATCGGGAACTCGCCGAGCGCCGCTTTCACATCGGGGGCCTGCTCCAGAAGTTGCGCCAGGCGGATCGCCCCGGCGAGGTTCGCCGGTCCCGCGCCGACAAAGAGGACACCGACTTCGATCCGGTTCTCCGGGGCGGAAGTGACCGGCGAGATGAATTCCCCCGGTTGGACGGGGGGAGGAAAACGGGATGGTTCCATTCGCCCTCCTTGAGATGGAATGAACACCCACTATCATACCCGGCGTTGCGTCTCCGCGCAAGTCGATCGATGGATTGCATCCCGCTCGTGCCGGGATAAACCGGTTCTAAAACGGATGAGATTGACTCCGCTCCGATCGAGCGAAAAAGAACCGACCCGATCAATTTCTGCAAGCGCCTTCATTCCTATTTTGGAAGAAGGCCGATCTTCCCCTTCCCAGAGAGCCCAAAAAGAGCTGAAGCCGGTGGTACGGAACTTGCCCTTTCATTTCTCTGAATACTCTTTTTTGATGTTGAATGCACTTTTATCGTCGAATATTTTTTCTTGCGTTTCTCCCCACACTGGCGCTTCTTCTCTCCGCGTGCGGGAGCGGCGGGGGAGGGGATTCCGATCCGTCTCCGCATGGAAATTCCCCCGGACCGATCTCGATCCAGATCAGCCCCGCAGCGCCGACCGTTCACATTCATGAGCGCATTCAATTGACGGCGGCGGTGACCGGCAGCGACAACCCCGCCGTCACCTGGAGTCTTGCGGAGGAAGGGGCCGGATCGATTGCCCCGAACGGCCTTTACACCGCGCCCGAAATTCCCGGCGTCTATCACATCATCGCCGCCAGCCAGGCCGATCCGGGCGTTCAGGAAACGATCGCGATCACCGTCCTCGATCTCCCGGCATCCCCCTCGCTTTCGATTCAAATCACCCCCGAGGCGGCTCAGATCGAACCGAACCAAAGCCTCCATCTCACCGCCGCAGTCGGCGGCGGCTCCGACCCGACCGTCGCCTGGAGGATTGAAGAAGAGGACGGCGGCACTATCACGCCGGAAGAAGGAGGCGCCCTTTATACCGCGCCGGGCCGGGAGGGAACGTTCCATATTTTCGTCTTTTCTCCGTCCGATTCCGCGGCCCGCGCCGCGGCGACGATCACCGTGGTCGCCGCCCCCCCCGCTCCGCCGGGAACGCTCCGGGTACGGATCACACCGGAAATGATTACGATCCGAACCGGCGGACAGATCCGTTTTCAAGCGGCCGTCACAGGAACCTCCGACGGCACGGTCTCCTGGACAGTGCAACAGGGACCGCTGGGAGGCTCCATCAACGCCGACGGGGTCTACACCGCGCCCGACCGGCCGGGAAGCTACGACGTCATCGCCACCAGTCGGGCCGACCCGACAAAAAGCGCCCGGGCCGCCGTCACCGTGATCGCCCCGGTCACAGTGAGCCTTACCCCTCCGGCGGCGGCGCTCCAGGTCGGCCGGCAACAATCGTTCCAGGCGGCCGTCACCGGCAACGATAATCAGAATGTCGTCTGGTCGATTCAGGAAGACGGCGGCGGATCGATCACTCCCGGCAGCGGCGGGACGGCCGTCTACACCGCGCCCGAAAAAGAGGGAAGCTATCACGTGGTGGCGGCCAGCCAGACCGACCCCACCCAGAGGGCGACCGCCCTCGTCACCGTGACGGCGCTCCCGGTCATCTCGGTGGTCATTCAACCGAAAGAGGTCTCCCTTTCTTTTGGAGAGCGCCAGAGCTTCACCGCGACGGTCAGCGGCCATTCCAATCGATCGGTCGTCTGGAGCGTTCAGGAGGGGGCCGACGGCGGGGTCATTACGCAGGACGGCGACTATACCGCCCCGAACCGGGAAGGAGACTTCCACGTGGTCGCGGCCAGCGCGGCCGATCCAAGCCGAAAGGAAATTGCGACGGCCACCGTGCGGCCGTCGGTCCCGGGACGGACGGTGGAGCGGATCAGCCTCAACGCCTCCGGCGGCCAGGGCAACGACTTCAGCCGGCGGCCTTTCCTGGGGGGAGACGGCCGCTATGTGGCGTTTGAATCGCTCGCTTCGAATTTGGTGGCGGGCGATACCAACGGCGTTCTCGATCTGTTTGTTCGAGACCGTGAGACCGGGCTCACCCGGCGGGTCAGCGTCGACTCCTCCGGACGAGAGGGAAACGGCATCAGCTTCGGCTCGAAGATGAGCGGAGACGGCCGCTTCGTCGTGTTTGAATCGCAGGCGAGCAATCTGGTCCCCGACGACACCAATGGGTTCACCGATATCTTCCTCCACGACCTGCAAAGCGGAACCACCGAGCGGGTCAGCATCGGGACCGGCGGCGTTCAAGCCGACAGCGCCAGCGGCTACGCCTACGTCAATTGGGACGGCCGCTATGTGGTCTTCTATTCCTTTGCGGACAATCTCGTCCCCGGAGATACCAACGGGGCCGGAGATCTTTTCATACGCGACCGGCAGACCGGCGAAACGACCCGACTGAGCGTTCGCTCGGACGGGGCCGAGGGAAACGAAATCAGCTTTTGTCCTTCCATCAGCGACGACGGCCGCTATGTCTCGTTTATCTCCTACGCAACCAATCTGGTCCCCGGCGACACCAACGGCGCGCCCGACATCTTCGTCCACGACCGCCAGACCGGGACCACCACGCGGATCAGCGTCGACTCCAACGGCGTCGAAGGAAATCTGGCGAGCATCGACGCCAAGATCAGCGGGAACGGCCGGTTTGTCGCCTTTTACTCGGAGGCGTCGAACCTGGCGCCGGGCGACACCAATCGGGTCGGAGATCTGTTCGTTCATGATCGGGAGACACGGACGACCACCCGCGTCAGCATCGGCTCCGACGGCACGCAGGGAAATCGGATCAGTTATGATGCCCGGATCAGCCGCGACGGCCGATACGTCGCCTTCGACTCCGATGCAACGAATCTGGCGGATGGAGACACCAACGGCAAAGGGGACATCTTCGTCCACGACCGGCAGACGGGGATCACCCGCCGGGCCAGCGCCGACCGGAACGGGGTGGGAGGAAACAACGCCAGCCATGCCAACCGGATCAGCGGCGACGGCCGCTTCATTGCTTTCGATTCCGAGGCAAGCAACCTCGTTTCGGACGACACCAACGAAAAAACGGATGTCTTCATCGCCTCCCTTCCGTAACCGTTCACCGATCGGGTCCGCTTTTGAGACCGATCAAGAGCGACCGCGTTCCCCTCCTCCCTTGCATCGATTTGGCAGAGTTATGCATCCGCTTGCCTTTTTTTACCTTTTATTCTTTCCGCGTAAGACCGGCTCCTCCCGGAATCGAGGCGGGAGGAGGCCGCAAGGCCCTCAATTTTCTTGCCCTTTAGGGGATGCTTTCCACCCCAAGCAGAACAAGGGCACTCCCCTTGCAAACTCAACGGAGGGGAACCATATTTTTTCACGGAGCGCCAAAAAGACATGATGGGAAGAAGAGGGTTTCTTACGATTCTTTTTCTTCTCATCCCCGCGCTTTCGTCGGCGGCCACGATTGCGTCGGTCCGCTCCGGAAAGTGGTCCGATCCGGCCCTCTGGAACCCTCAGTGGGTCCCCGGAGACGGCGATGACGTGGTCATCTCCGACGGCCACACCGTCGAGATCGACCGGGACATCGGGACCCCCGGAGGGGGCCTGCGGATGCTCCGCGTCGGGACGAAGAACGGATCGACGGCCAAACTCGTCTTTGATGGGCTGACACAGCCGCGAGGGTATAAGATCATATTTGGAAGCCGGGGAAAACAAGCGGGAGAGAGCGCGTTCGGCATTCTGTTCTGGGGAGAGATCGATTTTCAGGGGACCGAGGCCCATCCGCTGACGATCGAGCCGCGGATCCAAGATGGAACCGCGTTGACCTTTCTCCACAAAGCGCCGGAGAGCACCCAAGTCCGCCTCACCCTTCGACAGGTCGATCTCCGTTTCGTCGGGGATGAGGCGCATGCGGGGATTGAGGCCGGGGGGGCGAACCATCCGGGAGATCGATTGGTCTTCGAGGAAAATCATTTAGAGCAATCGGGGCCGCTCGATCTTTTGGATGCCGACGGAAGTGTGGCGACGATCCGCGTCAGCGGAAACACCGCGATCGATCATCGCGGCTCTTTTATCCACTTCAAGCGGGCCCGGCAGATCACCCTTGAGAAAAATGAGATTACGGTCGCCTCCTTCCCGGTCGGAATCGAGGCCCAAGCGGTGTTCGACAGCAGAGAAGGGGGAGGAGACCATCTCCTCATTCAAGGCAATACGATCATCAGTCGGATCAACGTCGATCTCCCCTCCCCCAGCCCGTCTCCCCCGCTCTACGGGATCTGGATCGACAACGTTTCCGACGCGGTCGTCCGACAAAATCGAATCGTTGCCGAAGGGGTCGCCTACGGGTTGAAGGAAGGCATCGCCCTTCTCGGATCGGACGGAAAGGCGCTCCGGATCTTGGTGGAAGCCAATCTGATTTCAAAGACGATACACGGCATCGGCATCCATACGGGCGTTTCAACGAATCCGGGGGTGCAGATTTCCCGCAATGTGATCTTGGATAATCGGAACGAGCATATCTTCGTCTCGGACGGTTATCAAGTCCGGATCACGAATAATCTCTTGTTCGGATGGATCAACCCGCACCAGGCGGGCATTCTTCTGTATAACACCGACCAGGTCGAGATCATCAACAACACCCTGGTCGGCCGGCCGGCCGCCGCGGTCCATGGGATCGCCGTCGGAAACCCCGGCGTCGGGACCTCCCGCAAGGTGAGGATCAAAAATAACATCTTGGTGAACTGGGGGGAGGCGATTCAAAACCGGGAGAGCGGGAATAGTTTTGCAGAGGTGAGCCACAATCTCTTCTCCGGCAATCTGAAGAACTACGATCTGGAGCCGATCCCCGGCGCCGGCGCGGGGGATCGGTCCGACCCTCCGGGATTCAACGACCCCGCGGTCAACGATTACCACATTCGACCGGACTCCCCGGCCGTCGACGGCGGCGACCCGACGGAGATCCCCGCCGTCGATATCGACGGACAACCTCGCCCGGAGGGAAACGGGGTCGATATCGGGGCCGATGAGTTCTCGACCCAACCGGTTCAGATGTTGCCGCCCCCGCCCCCTTCGACCCCCTCGGTCGCCCCTTCCCCCGATTCGACAAACGGCGAAGGAGCAGTCTCGGGTGGCTTCGGATGCGGCCAAGTTCAACCCCGGTCGGACGGGCCGCGCCCCGGTCGCTCGGACGGGGGGGATCTGCTGTTGATTCTCTTTCCTTTTTTGTATTGGGTCTATCGATATTATGCTCGAAAAAATAATGCCCGGAAAACATCGTTCTCCTAAGACACGATCGATCGATTCAACACGCTCTCATCTCCGGCTCGATCGCGTTCAGTGCGGATCGGCTGCACGAGTGTTTGCGAACGGGGGGGGACCTCCTTCGACCGGGCGCTCCCTCCTCGGGAAAAACCGATGCCGTCTTCTTCTCTTTCTCTTTCTCGGCCTGACCGCCTGCGGCGGCACCGTGACGGAAAATCTCAGCGGTCCCCGCGTCGTCGAAACCGATCCGGTTCCCGAAGCAACCGGCGTCCCGCTGTCGGCCCCCATCCAAGCCACCTTCTCCAGCCGGATCGATCCGGTGACGATCAACAAAGATACCTTCATCTTGACCGGCGTCTCCGGGGAGGTCACCTATCAGAATCAGAAGGCGATCTTTACCCCCTCCATCCCCTTCGCCAATGAGACCACTTATCATGCCGTCTTGACCACGGGGATCAAAGACCTCGACGGTATCCCGCTCTCCACCAACTACATCTGGTCCTTTTCGACCGGAACGGGGACCGGCGGAGGGGGATCGGATCAGGGTCCGCCTGCAATCGTCTCCACCTCCCCGGAAGAGGGGGCGACGAATGTGGCGATCGATGCGCCGATCCGCGTCGTCTTCTCCGAATCGATCCTCCCGGAAACCTTGCGGAGCGATACCTTTTTCATCCAGGGGATTTCCGGCAGAATCCGCTACGATGATCCGACACGCACCGCCACGCTGCAGCCGCTCGCGCCGCTGACCCTCCAGACCCGATACCAGGTGACAGTGACGACGGGGATTACCGACCGAACCGGCACCCCCCTGGACGCCGGGCGATCCTGGTCGTTCACCACCGCCTCCACCGTCGATACGTCGCCGCCGTCGATCGTTTCAACGCTGCCGGGAGATCAAGAGAACGGGGTCGCGGTCAACACCGCCGTCAAAGCGATCTTCAGTAAAGAGATCTCGCCGGAGAGCCTGCAGGGCCGCTTCATTCTGCAAGACCCCGGCGGGAGAGAGATCGGCGCCACCCTCGGCTTCGATCCGGGCTCGCTGGCCGCCACCCTCACTCCGACCGGCCCGCTTCAACCGGAGACCCCCTACCAGGCGATCGTCCGAAGCGGGGTAGCCGATCTCAGCGGCCGTCTTCTCCCCGCCGACGTTCGATGGTCGTTCACCACCGGCGGATCGGAAGACCGGATTCGTCCGACGGTGATCGAGCGGCGCCCCGCCGGCCGGGATGTTCCCCTCGACAGTGTCGTCACGGTCCGATTCAGCGAGCCGATCAATCCCGAGACCCTGGCGGGTCACTTTATGATCACCAGCGGCGGCAGGGCGGTTCCCGGCGAAATTCGTTATGATGTTCCCTCGCAAACCGCGACGCTGACCCCCTCCCGGCTCAGGTACGGGACCGATTACACGACCATCCTCACACACGACATCAAAGATTTGGCGGGAAACCGTCTCGAACATACCAGCTGGAGTTGGAAAACCGTTCAGCGACCCGACTAGGGCGACTTCATCGACGGGGATCCATCGGATACCCTCAATCGCATTTGGGAAAGGAGAACCCGCGCCATTAAGACGTCAAAAATCGAAAGAAGGCCGGAGCCCTCCCCTCCCTCGGCATCCTCGTCCGAGCCGGCGCAGAGCGCGGCGTTCCGTTTACCCCTTCTGCCGTTCAATCTGATCGCCGTTTTGGCGATCATCCTCACCCTTCGTTGGGCGCGGGAGGTTTTGATTCCGCTGGTCCTGGCCCTCTTCATCAGCTATACATTGGATCCAATCGTCGCTTGGATGGAAAGAAAGAAGATCCCCCGCGCGATCGGAACCGCCGTCGTGCTGATGATCGTGACGGCGGGAATCGGCCTGATGATCTACTCCCTCGGCCGTCAGGGAGAGGCGATATTGGAGCAGCTCCCGGAGGCGGCGCAGAAATTCAGACAATCGCTCCGGGACGGACGGGGCGATCCGGACGGCACGCTGAACAAGGTCAACAAGGCGGCCAACGAGCTGGAGAAGGCGGCGAATGAAGCGACCGGCAGCGCATCCGCACAGCCGAAACAGGGCCCGCCGAAGGTACAGGTCACCCAACCGGCGTTGAACCTCGCCGATTATCTCTGGGTCGGCACCATCGGGGCATTCGGCCTGACGATGCAATCCCTCTTGATCTTCTTTTTGGTCTACTTCCTCTTGGTCTCGGGGAGCACCTTTCGGCGCAAGCTGGTGAAGATCGCCGGGCCGTCGCTGGAGAAGAAAAAGGTGACGGTGGAGATCCTGGATGAAATCAACCTGCAGATCAAGCGGTTCCTGTGGGTGCAGCTCTACACGAGCCTCTTTATGGGTTTCGCCATCTGGCTCGCCTTCCGATGGATCGGGCTGGAGAATGCCGGGATGTGGGGAATCGCCGCCGGGATCTTAAAATCGATTCCATTTATGGGAGGAATTGTGATCATCGGCGGAACCGCCCTCGTCGCCTACCTTCAGTTCGGAACGATCTCGATGGCGCTTCTGATCGGCGGGATCGCGATCGCGCTCAAAAGCATCGAGGGACTTCTATTAAGCCCCCTCATGACAAGCAAAACCGGCCAGATCCACACGGTCTGGATCTTCGTCGGCATCCTCTTCTGGGGTTGGGTGTGGGGGGTGTGGGGATTGCTTCTCGGTATTCCGATCATCATGGTGGCCAAAGCGGTCTGCGATCGCGTCGAGGGCCTGAAACCGATCGGAGAGTTGCTCGGGAATTAAAGCGATTCAATTTATAAAATCATAAATTCATTTTTGAGACATCGCAAATCCAACCTTTCCTTCCCGAAGTTATCAGGATCAAAGTGTTGCTTTCACGAAGATTTCAGATAGTAATTCTCATGTCGGTTTTCTTATAAAGCCTCAAAGCTATCTTCTGAAAGCCCGCTCCCGCCATATCTCATAGATCACTGGATAGACCAGCAGCTCGAGGATGAAGGATGTAAAAATTCCGCCGATCATTGGGGCGGCGATCCGGCGCATCAGGTCCGAGCCGGCCCCGGTCGACCACATGATCGGCACCAGGCCCAGAAACATCACGCTGACCGTCATCACTTTCGGTCGAAGCCGATGCACGGCGCCTTCGATGACGGCTTCTTTCAAATCGCGCGCGTCACGCAGCAGCCCTTTGGCCTTCCGCTCCTCGTAGGCGAGATCGAGATAAAGGAGCATAAAGACCCCAGTCTCCGCATCCAGCCCCATTAGCGCAATCAAGCCAACCCAGACGCCGATGCTCATGTTGTAACCTAAGAAGTGCAGTAAGAGAACCGCGCCGACAGCGGAGAAGGGAACCGCCAGGAAGACGATCAGCGTCTTCGCGGCCGAGCCGGTGTTCAGATAGAGCAGCAGGAAAATAATAAAAAAGGTGAGGGGAAGAACGATCTTCAAATGTTCTTTGACGCGCAGCAGAGACTCATATTGTCCGGCCCAAACCAGCGAATAGCCGGGCGGGAGTTTCACCTTTTCAGAAATAAGCTGCTGAGCTTCCTTTACATAGCCGCCCAGGTCGGATCGGGAGGTGTCGACAAAGACGATGCCTGCGAGCTGGCCGTTTTCATCTTTGACCATCGAAGGTCCCTCGGCATATTCAATCTGCGCGAGCTGCGTTATCGGGATCTGGGCGCCGGTCGGCGTCGGGACCAGCACCCTTTTGAGCTTCTCAATGTCATCCCGGAATTCCCGGGCGTAGCGGACGTTGATCGGATAGCGCTCCCGCCCTTCCACCGTCTGCGAGATGTTCTTTCCACCGATTGCCGTCTCGATCACCGCTTGAATGTCGTCAACCCGAAGTCCATAGCGGGCGGCGGCGTTGCGATCGATCTTAAAGTCGACGTAATGGCCGCCGGTCACCCGCTCGAAGAAAGAAGAACGGGTTTCTTTGATCCGGGCCATCGCCCCTTCGATCTGCTCCCCGATCTCATTTATTTTTTGCAGGTCCGGTCCTAGGACTTTAATCCCGACGTTGCTCCGAATGCCGGTGGCGAGCATCTCGGTCCGGGTCTGGATCGGCATCCACCAGATGTTGGCGATCCCGGGGAATTTCAATTTCTTGTCCATCTCGGCGATCAGCTTCTCCCAGGTCATTCCTTTCCGCCATTGCTCTTTCGGCTTCAGCGTAATCACCGTCTCCCCCATGTTCAGCGGCGCAGGGTCGGTGGCGGTTTTTGCCTCGCCGATCTTCCCGAAGACCCGCTCCACCTCCGGAAATTCTTTCAGCATCTGATCCTGAAGGCGAAGGATCTGCGTCGCCTCGGTAATGGAGATCCCCGGAAGGGTCGTCGGCATGTAGAGAATCGTCCCCTCATTCAGCGGCGGCATGAACTCGGAGCCGAGCCGAAGATAGATCGGAATGGTCAGCAGAACAATCAAGAAAGCCGAGATCACCACCGGCCAGCGATGACGCAGGACAAACCGGAGAATCGGATCATAGATCCGCTGCAGCGGCCGACTGATCGGATGCCGTTCTTCCGGATAATATTTTCCGATTAGAACGGCGTCGGCGGTCCGGGCCAGCCACCGCGGCCGGAAGGTAAAGGGATCGAGCCGGGTGAAGAGCATCCGCATCGCCGGATCGAGCGTGATCGCCAGGATAGCTGCAATGGCCATCGAGAGATTTTTGGTGAATGCCAGCGGTTTGAAAAGGCGGCCTTCCTGCGCCTGCAAAGTAAAGATCGGAATGAACGCCACCGCGATGACCAGGAGGGAGAAGAAGACCGAGGGGCCGACCTCCTTGAGCGCGTTGAGGCGAACGTCATGGTAGTTTCCCACCCTTCCGCCCGCCTGCCATCGCTCCAGCTTTTTGTATGCGTTCTCCACCTCCACGATGGCGCCGTCGACCAACACCCCGATCGAGATTGCAATACCGGCAAGCGACATGATATTCGAAGTCAGCCCCGCATAGTACATCGGAATAAACGATAGAATGACAGCGATCGGAATCGTGATGATCGGGACGATCGCGCTCGGAAGATGCCAGAGGAAGATAAGGATAACCAGGCTGACGATCAGGAGCTCCTCCGTGAGCGTCTGCTTGAGTGTATCGATCGCCGCCTGGATTAGATCGGATCGATCATAGGTCGGGACGATCTTCACCCCGGGCGGGAGCGATGGTTCGATCGCTTTGATCTTTTCCTTTACGCCGTGGATGACATTGAGAGCGTTCTCGCCGTAACGCATGACGATGATACCGCCGACGACTTCTCCTTTCCCGTCGAGCTCGGCGACCCCCCGGCGAATGTCCGGTCCGATCGCCACGTTGGCTACATCTTCAACCCGGATCGGCGTTCCGCGCTCGTCCGTGCCGATCGGAATACCGCGGATGTCCTCCGTCGATTGAATATAGCCCCGGCCTCGGACGATATATTCACGGCCGGCCTGCTCCAGAACACGCCCTCCGACATCACTATTGCTCGCCCGAATCGCAGAGATGACTTCAGTGAGCGGAATACGATAGGCGGCGAGCCGGTGGGGATCGATGTTCACCTGGTACTGCTTCACGAAGCCGCCGACCGACGCGACCTCCGCGACACCCGGCGCCGATTGAAGCCAGTAGCGCAGCGTCCAATCCTGAAAGGAGCGCAGTTCGGCGAGATCATGCTGCCCTGTCTCATCCACCAAGGCATATTCATAAATCCAGCCGACCCCGGTGGCGTCGGGACCGAGCGTCGGCATCGCCCCCTCCGGCAGCCGGGCCGAGACCCCTTGCATATACTCCAAGACCCGGCTGCGCGCCCAATAAATGTCGGTTCCATCCTCGAAAATGACATAGACATAGGAGACCCCCAGCATTGATTGCCCTCGGACCGATTTCACCTTGGGGGCCGCGATCAACGAAGTGATGATCGGATAGGTGATCTGATCTTCGATCAAAGTCGGGCTTCGGCCCGGCCACTCGGTGAAGAGGATCACCTGCGTGTCGGAAAGATCCGGAATCGCATCGAGCGGGACATGGCGCATCCCCCAAAGGCCCCATCCGACGAGGAAGAAGGTCAGGGTCAGGACGAGGAACTTGTTTCGGGCCGAGAAATCAATGATTCTTTCAATCATCTGTTTTCGCCTGTTGACGTAGAGGTTCGAATCATTACATCCCCGGCATCCCGTCCATGTCGCCGCCGCCGGCTTCCAGATCGAATTTTTCTTGGATCTCCGGTTTTCCGGGAGGGGTGACGAAGACGGTAACCTCCCAGGTTCCGGCCATCCCGAACTTCGCTTTTCCTTCGTATTGTCCGTTTTTAAACGTGGCCGGGACCTTCACCGCCTTCATCCCCGGCATCGCCATGGTGTAAGAGAAGACGACCTTGGCGTTGTCGATCGGGTTTCCGGCCGCATCGGTGACAACGAGCCGAAGGGTGTTCTCCC
>SCUR01000419.1 GCA_004297235.1 Candidatus Manganitrophaceae bacterium
GGATAGGTCATGGAGATGACATAAGGGAGCGAGAACACAAAGACCAGCTTCTTTTTGAAGAGCAAGGGAAGAACCACGAGGATAATGAGCGACGAGGTGATCCTCGCCAGCTTGCGGCTCCACTCTTTCCGTAAGGCCAATCCCCCCCCGACCACGAAAAAAGGAATCGCATAGATCAATCCGGAGACGATCAAAATCGGATGGCCATACTGTAAATACGGAACAAAACAGATTAGCGCGGTCGCGAGATAAAAAAGGGTGATGACATCGATTCCCTTACGGGCCACGTTAAAAACCTCAAGTAACGTGAGGCGTTAGGCGTGAGGCGTAAGGGGTAAAAGATAAAGAATCAAATCTTTTGCCTTTACCCCTCACGCTTAACGTTACCTTCTTTGTCGCCTCACGGTTTTTTAATCTCTGCAGATTGAGCGCATCGGAATCCGGCGGAGATTGCCTTGGTCGCCGGCGCCAAAGAGATCCGGTTAAAGGTCTGAAAGGAGAGACCGCACTTGTAGTAGCTGCAGTCGAAGAAAGAGCCCCCTCGGAGAACTTTCAACTTTTCACCATAATTCGGGTGGGGCACATTGTTTCCGGGATAGGGGAGAAACCAATCGGAGGTCCACTGGAAAACATTCCCCGACATATCGTAAAGCCCATACGGGCTCTTTCCCTCCGGGAACGCATTCACCGGCGTCGTATCTTTCACCCCCTCCGGAGGAACATTCGCCCGTTTGGGCTCGAGCTTTTCTCCCCACGGGAACATTCTTCCATCGCTTCCCCGCGCCGCCTTCTCCCACTCCGCCTCCGTCGGAAGGCGCTTCCCCTCCCATTTGCAGTAGGCCTCGGCATCGAACCAGCTGACAAAGGTCACCGGATGGTTCGCCTTACCCGGCGGATATTGGTTTCGGCTCCAGTGGGACGGCGGGATGCGCCCGGTTGCATCGACGAACCGTTTGTAATGGGCGTTGGTCACATCATACAGATCGATATGATAATCCTCCAAATGGACGCGATGTCGCGGGCCGGCATTCTTTTTAAAAAAGTCTTCTCCCATGATGAAGTCGCCGGCCGGGATCAAGACCATTTTTTGCTGAATGATCTCTTCTCTCTTCTGCGGCTCTGTGGCTCGGACCGCCCGTTGGAAGTACGCCTCCAGCCCCAGCGTGTTTCCAAGATGGTGAAGCCGATGGCAATTGTCGCACCACGGTTCACGAGAATCGTCGATCTGGTGCCGGGCCGGTCCTTTGTGGCAGATGCGACACTCTTTACGGGCGGCGGGATCGGCCAGGTTCGTCTCCACCGTCTGTGCGGAGGACGAACCGAAGAAAAGAAAACCGCCCCCGATCAGAAGAAAGGCCATGAGGAAATTCAACCCGTTCCATTTCATGGGGGAAGATCTTAGCATATTTGATCCCCTCTGTGTAGGGCGCCCAGGGAGGCGACCGATCCGGTGAAGCATGAAGATCGCCTAGCCTACCACCGAAACGACAATCCGAGCAGATATCCCTTGGCCCCCCGGCTGGCCCAGGGGGCCCAACGCGATTCGGGGTAAAAATAGCGATAGGCATCCAGCGCCGCCGGGAGGAAGACCAGCGTCCCGACGAGCTTATCGTCGACGCCGAGGGCCTCCGACATCCCGCGCAGATCGCCGTCCGGATCTTTTCGACCCACCAGGGCATAGCCGATCGAGGTCAGCACATCGAACGCCAGCACCCCCTTTAAGAAGGGCCTCGGCTCTTCACGCAGATTCGGATAAAGGGTGAGGATGATCTCGGAGGAGATGTTCTGGCTGTTGATTCCGGCCGACGCCGTGGCATAGCGCTTCTCCGCCCCGTGGGAAACCGGCTGGCCATTCTCATCCGTATACTGAATCTGACCCGATTCATCTTTGATCGAAATTAGGTCGTAACGGACGACGATAAAGGGGATCGGCTTCCGGCGCGACTCAAGCCGGACATCAAAGCCGAACGACTTCGCCACCAGCGCATGAGCGCTTTCGTGAAGGACAAACGCCGATGCCCCTCCCGCCAGGAACCAGCCGTAATCGGAGGACCCCCACTCCTCTTCCGCCGCCGCCCGGCCCTGCCCGAGAGAGAGGAGAAAGAGCAAGGCGATGATCCAACGGATCCGTTCTGTGCTCGTGAAAATCTGATCCAGACGCGCCCTCTCCATTCGTGTTTCGGATGGTCTGGATATACCTGAACCGATGCGGAAAGGCAATCTTAAATCGACGGCAAAAGGAACATTAGAAAATTCTATAGAAAGGGACGTAAAAATAAGATCTTAAAGACTATTTAAAAAAAGAGGAGGGGAAGATGCTCGGCATCGGAGGAGGGAACGATTCCTTCGCGTTACTCTTCTTTCTCGATCTCTATTTTAATTAAACCTTTTTGAATCGCATAAATAATCAACTGAGAAACATGGTTGAAGCCGAGTTTGTTATTGATGTTTGTGCGGTGGGTCTCGACCGTTTTGATTTGAATGCCAAGCTTCTCAGCGATATCTTTATTCTTATAGCCTTCCGCCACGTAACGAACCACTTCGATTTCTCTAGAAGTCAGCGGCCTGCGTTCCATCTTCTTGTCTTTTTTCATCGAGGCTTTAGTCACCCTCTCTTGGTTTGGAAAATACCGATTCGGATTGCAAGTTATGGATTTTAACGAATGGACCGAATCGTATTCAATACTAATGGTGAGTTTGTACACTCATCGTCCATGATGAACGAGCAGGAATCCGATCAGACCCGACCCTCCCTGTCGGACACTCCGACGGATTCATCCAGCAAAAACCGCCCCTCGCGAAACGGGCTTTTCTTCTTGACAAACGTATTACCTGCATGTTAGTTAGAGGAAGATTAGCCCTTAGTCACTACCAAAGTAGTGACGATGGCCTCCACAACGCCGGGTCTGCCTTGAAGACATTAAATATAAGAGAAATCATCAATCAATTTTCCGAGATCGGTTTTTCGGAATACGAAGCGAAGTCCTATCTGGCCCTTGTCCAGAAGAACCCGTCGACCGCCTATGAAATCGGTAAAGACTCCGGGGTCCCCTCTTCTAAAATTTATGAAGTTCTCAACAAGCTGAAAGAAAAAGGGCTGATCGTCACGGTCGATGAAGAAGACGGACGGGCCAAGCGCTATATCCCCCAGCATCCGGACGAATTCCTCTCACAATACCAGAACGGCGTTCAGAAAACCCTGCAGTCGCTGCGCGGCATTCTCAGCGGGTTGAACGGAAATAAAGAAGCCAGCTACGTCTGGAACATTATGGAGCATGATCGCTTGGTCGAGAAGGCCTTCCAGATCATCGAATCGGCGAAAAAGGTCATCCTTCTCTCCCTTTGGGACGAAGAGCTCGCACTGCTCGAAGGCCCCCTCCGCGCCGCCGAGCAGCGCGGCGTCCAAATCGCCCTGGTCCACTTCGGTCCCCCCAAGATCCGCGTCGGACAGGTCTATTATCATCCGATCGAAGACACCCTCTACGCGGAAAAACAAGGGCGCGCGCTGGTGATCGTCGTCGACTCCCAGGAGGTGTTGATGGGAAACATCAGCCGCGAGGGAAAAACCGAGGGAGCCTGGAGCCGGAACAGAGGTTTCACGATGATCGCGGAGGATTACGTCAAACACGACATCTACATCGCCAAGATCATCAGCCGGTTTGAAAAAGAGTTGATCCGGCGGTTCGGCGAAAAGTACGTCAAGCTTCGCGACGTTTTGCATGACGAGGTCATTTCTTAGGAGTTCGATCCCCGATGAAGAGACAGGGCGCGTCAAAATACCCATACGGTTTACCCGCCAAACAAGGTCTTTACGACCCGCAATTCGAGAAAGACTCCTGCGGCATCGGCTTTGTCGCCGATATCAAAGGCCGCCGTTCGCACGACATTATCCGGAAGGGGCTGCAGGTGCTCGAGAACCTCTCGCACCGCGGCGCGGTCGGCTGCGATCCGTGCACCGGCGACGGGGCCGGAATCCTTCTGCAAGTCCCGGATGCTTTTTTAAGGCGCGTCTGCGGCGAGATCGGCATCGCGCTGCCGAATGCCGGCGAATACGGCATCGGGATGGTTTTCCTCCCTCCCTCCCCGGCCGACCGTCTTGCCTGCGAAAAGCTCTTCGAGAAGATCATCGATGAGGAGGGCCAGCGCTTCCTCGGTTGGCGCGATGTCCCGACCAAAGAGAACCATCTCGGCGAAGTCGCCCGGCAAACCGTACCGGCCATGCGCCAGGTTTTCATCGCGCGCAATATCGGGAGCGAGACCGAGTTCGAGCGGAAGCTTTACGTCATCCGGAAGCGGGTCGAGAACGCCGTCCGGCAGTCGGCGATCGAGCAGCGAAATTTCTTCTATGTTTCCAGTCTCTCATGCAACACCCTCATTTACAAGGGGCTTCTTCTGCCGAATCAGATCCCCCTCTTCTACCCCGACCTCGCCGATACGCAAGTGGTGAGCGCCTTGGCCCTGGTCCATTCCCGATTTTCGACCAATACTTTTCCGGCCTGGCCGCTGGCCCACCCCTACCGCTACATCTGTCACAACGGCGAGATCAACACCCTGAAGGGGAACGTCAACTGGATGCGGGCGCGGCAAGGCCGCCTCTCCTCCGAGCTCTTCGGAGAAGACATCGAGAAGCTCTTCCCGATCATCAACGAAAACCAGAGCGACTCCGCCTGCTTCGACAACGCTCTCGAATTCCTCATCATGGGGGGCCGCTCCCTGCCGCATGCGATGATGATGCTGATCCCGGAGGCCTGGGCGGGAAATCCGGACATGGACCTCGACCGGCGCGGTTTTTACGAATACCACGCCTCCATGATGGAGCCGTGGGACGGGCCGGCCGCCGTCGCCTTCACCGACGGGAAACTGATCGGGGCGACCCTCGACCGAAACGGACTGCGGCCCGCCCGCTATCTCGTCACGAAAGAGGATCTCGTCGTCCTGGCCTCCGAAGCGGGGGTCCTCTCGTTCGCGCCGGAGGAGATCCGGATGAAAGGAAGGCTTCATCCGGGGAGGATGTTCCTTGTCGACACCGTTCAAGGCCGCATCATCAACGACAAAGAAATCAAGGCCGATATCTGCGGAAGAAAACCCTACCGGTTTTGGATCATGGCCAACCGGATCAACATCGAGGACCTTCCGGAGCCGCTGAACCTTCTCCAGCCCGATCATATCACCCTTCGCCAGCGGCAACAGACGTTCGGCTACAGCCTGGAAGATCTGAAGATGATCATGACGCCGATGGCGGTCGGCGGCGAGGAGCCGATCGGATCGATGGGGACCGACACCCCGCTCGCCGTTCTCTCCGAGCGCCCCCAGCTCCTCTTCAAATACTTCAAGCAGCTCTTCGCTCAGGTGACCAACCCCCCGATCGATCCGATTCGGGAGCAGACGGTGATGTCGCTGGTGACCAACATTGGCCCGAAGTCGAACCTCTTGGGAGAGACGCCGGAGCATGCGCGGCGAATCCGCGTGCAGCAGCCGATCCTCACCAACGCCGACCTGGAGAAGATCCGAACGATCGCGGACGGACACTTCAAGACCCAGACCCTCCGGATGCTCTTCCCCGCCGCCGAAGGGCCGGACGGACTGGCCCCCGCCCTCGAGCGGCTCTGCAAAGAGGCCTCCGAAGCGATCCGGGCCGGATTCAAATTCATCATCCTGAGCGATCGGGGGGTGAATGCGGAGTGGGCGCCGATTCCCTCGCTCCTCGCCATCTCGGCCGTCCACCATCACCTGATCCGGGAATGCACCCGAACCGAAGTCGGATTGATCATCGAAAGCGGCGAGCCGCGCGAGGTGCATCACTTCGCCTGCCTGATCGGCTACGGGGCCGGATCGATCAACCCCTATCTCGCCTTCGAGACCCTCACCGACATGGCGCGGGAAGGCTATTTTCCCGAAACGATCGACGAGCCGACCGCCGAGGGAAAGTACATCAAGTCGATCAACAAGGGGCTCCTGAAAATTTTCTCCAAAATGGGGATCTCCACCGTCCAGAGCTACTGCGGCGCGCAGATCTTCGAGGCGATCGGTCTGAGTTCCCAATTGATCGACCGCTACTTCACCGGCACCCCCTCCCGCATTGAGGGGATCGGGATTGAAGCGCTGGCGGAAGAGGTTCTCCGCCGGCATGCGCAAGCCCATGAATGGACCCCGACCAAACAGCTCGACTACGGCGGAGAATATCACTATCGGATCCAGTCGGAGCATCACAACTGGAATCCGGAGACGATCATGAAGCTCCAGCACGCGACCCAAAACTCAAGCTACGCGACCTTCAAGGAGTTCAGCCGCGCGGTGAACGACGAAAGCCGCTCCCGGTCCAATCTCCGAGGGCTTTTCGATTTTCATCTCCTCCCCGCGCCGATTCCGCTCGAAGAGGTGGAGGCGGCCTCCGAAATCGTCAAGCGCTTCAACACCGGGGCGATGTCCTACGGATCGATCAGCAAAGAGGCCCACGAGATGCTCGCCGTTGCGATGAACCGGATCGGCGGAAAGAGCAACACCGGCGAAGGCGGAGAAGACCCGGAGCGCTTCATTCCCCTCCCGAACGGCGATTCCAAATCGAGCGCCATCAAACAGGTCGCCTCCGCCCGGTTCGGCGTGACCACCCACTACCTGATCAACGCCCGCGAGCTTCAGATCAAGATGGCGCAGGGGGCGAAGCCGGGTGAAGGGGGACAGCTGCCGGGACACAAGGTCGATGAAGTAATCGCCCGGATGCGCTATGCGACGCCGGGGGTCCAGCTCATCTCCCCGCCGCCGCACCACGACATTTACTCGATCGAAGATCTGGCGCAGCTGATCTACGATTTGAAGAATGTCAATCCGCAGGCCGCCGTCTCCGTGAAGCTGGTCTCGGAGGTCGGCGTCGGAACGGTCGCGGCGGGGGTCGCCAAGGCGCACGCCGACAAAATTTTAATCTCGGGCGATTCCGGAGGGACCGGCGCCTCGCCCTGGGGCTCCATCAAACATGCCGGGATTCCCTGGGAGCTGGGATTGGCCGAGACGCAGCAGACCCTCGTGCTGAACAATTTGCGCGGGCGGGTTCGGGTCGAGACCGACGGACAGTTGAAGACCGGCCGGGATGTCGTCGTCGCCGCCCTGCTGGGGGCGGAAGAGTTCGGCTTTTCGACGGCGCCGCTGATCGTCGAGGGGTGCATCATGATGCGCAAATGCCATCTGAACACCTGCCCGGTGGGGATCGCCACGCAAGATCCGGTGCTGCGGAAAAAATTCTCCGGCAAGCCGGAACATCTGGTCAACTACTTCTTCTATGTCGCCGAAGAGGTCCGGGAATGGATGGCGAAGCTCGGGTTCCGCACCTTCAAGGAGATGATCGGACAGGTTGAAAAGATCAAAGCCCAACGGGCGATCGATCACTGGAAGGCCCGCGGGCTCGACCTCTCCCCGCTGCTCCGGCGGCCCGACGTCGGCCCCGAGATCGCCACTCACTGCGTCGAATCTCAAGACCACGGAATCGATCAGGCGCTCGATCACGAGTTGATCAAGCTCGCCCGGCCCGCATTGGAATCGAAGCAACCGGTCGAGGTCGCCCTCCCCATCCGGAACATTCACCGGACGGTCGGCGCGATGCTCTCCGGCGAGATCACGAAGCGGGTCGGTCCGGGAGGGCTTCCCCTCGACACGATCCGGTTCAAATTTACCGGGTCGGCGGGTCAGAGCTTCGGGGCCTGGTGCGTGAACGGGCTTTCGCTGACGCTGGAAGGAGAATCGAACGACTACCTCGGAAAAGGGATGGCGGGGGGCCGGATCGTCGTCTATCCGCCGAAAGGGGCCACCTTCACCCCGGAAGAGACGATCCTGATCGGCAACACCGTCCTCTACGGCGCCACCGGCGGGGAATGTTATTTCTATGGGATGGCGGGGGAGCGCTTCGCCGTCCGCAACTCCGGCGCCCGCGCCGTGATCGAAGGGGTCGGAGATCACGGCTGTGAATACATGACCGGCGGCGTCGTGGTGGTGCTCGGAAAAACCGGGCGCAATTTCGCCGCGGGGATGAGCGGCGGGGTCGCCTTCGTTTATAACGAGGACGGCGCCTTCGAGCGGCGCTGCAATTTAAGCATGGTGGAGATCGACCCGGTTCGGGAAAAAAAGGACCAGACCCTGCTCAAATCGATGATCGAAAAGCACCTTGCCTTCACCGGAAGCGCCAAAGCGAAAAAGCTGCTCGCCGAATGGGAATGGGCCCTCCCGAAATTCGTCCGGGTCATGTCGGTGGAATACAAGAAGGTGTTGGAACAACGGGCGCGGCAAAAAACGATGGCACATTAAAATGACGTAAGGCGTAAGGGGTCAGTTCAAAAGATTTAAATCTTTAACCCCTCACGCCTCACGTTCTCTTCTTTGTCGCCTCACGGTACTTAATGCCTCACGTGTTTTGGAGTATTCATAATATGGGTGACATCAAAGGGTTCTTAAAGTTCAAACGAGAGGGGCCGAAGCGGCGGCCGGTTTCGGAGCGGATCAAAGATTGGAAGGAAATCTACGAGCCGATCTCGGAAGATGCGCTCCAGATTCAGGGCGCCCGCTGCATGGATTGCGGGACCCCCTTCTGCCAGGGAACCACCGGCTGCCCCGTTCAGAACATGATTCCCGACTGGAACGACCTGGTCCACCGGGGCCGCTGGCGGGACGCGCTGAAGATGCTTCACTCGACCAACAACTTTCCGGAGTTCACCGGAAGGCTCTGCCCCGCCCCGTGCGAGTCCGCCTGCGTGCTGGGGATTATTGAAGATCCTGTTTCGATTCGGGTGATCGAATGGAATATCATCGATCGCGGCTTTAATGAGGGATGGGTCTCCCCGATCATTCCGGAACAAGAAACCGGAAAGAAAGTCGCCGTCGTCGGCTCCGGTCCGGCCGGCTTGGCCGCGGCGCAGCAGCTCCGCCGTTGGGGACACTCCGTCACGGTTTTCGAGCGGGACGATCGGATCGGCGGCCTCCTCCGATACGGCATCCCCGATTTTAAAATGGAGAAGTCGGTCCTCGATCGACGCTTGGAACAGATGACCACCGAAGGGGTGACCTTCAAAACGAATGTCGAGGTCGGGAAAGATCTCACCGTGGAGCAGCTCCGGCGGGAATTCGACGCCGTTCTCCTCTCCGGCGGGGCGATGCAGGCGCGGGAGCTCCCCGTCCCCGGACGCGAGCTTTCCGGGGTTCATCTCGCGATGGAATACCTGACCCAGCAGAACAAGATCAACGCGGGCGATTCATTCGATTCCGCCAAGCGGATCGACGCCAGGGGAAAACGGGTTGTCATCATCGGCGGCGGCGACACCGGCTCCGACTGTCTCGGCACCGCGCATCGACAGGGAGCGGTCGAGGTTTATCAATTTGAGCTTCTCCCCCAGCCCCCGCCCAACCGGGCCGGATCAACTCCGTGGCCCCTCTGGCCGATGCAGCTGCGAACCTCGCACGCCCACGAGGAAGGATGCAAACGCGAATGGAGCGTATCGACGAAGGCCTTCCTCGGAAAGAACGGACGGGTCGAAAAACTTCAGGCCGTTCACGTCGAGCTAAAGACCGACGCGGAAGGACGGACCCTGTTTGTAGAGGTTCCCGGAAGCGAGTTTGAGCTGCAGGTCGACTTGGTCCTGCTGGCGATGGGTTTTACCGGTCCGGTCAAGAAGGGTTTGCTGGCCGACCTCGGCGTCAAGCTCGACCCCCGCGGCAATGTGGCGGTCGACCCGAATCACCGAACCAGCATCGAAGGGGTCTTTGCCGCCGGCGACATGAAGCGCGGGGCGTCGCTGATCGTCTGGGCCATTCGGGAGGGACGGGACGCGGCGAAAGGAATCGATCGGTACCTGCGTAAAGAGCAGCCGGTTTAATCCGACAAAGAACCTCCTCCTCTCGATCCCCGACACATCTCCGCGGTATCGCACTCCCCTTCAGATAAGCACGACGTTCCTCCGATGCCCTTACCGAGCCGGCCGATCGGAAGCGTGCGGTCGCCCGCCCGCCCGGCGGACATGAATTTTCCGCCGCGGGAACGGCCGCTCCCGTCATGGACGCGCGTCCGCTCCG
>SCUR01000420.1 GCA_004297235.1 Candidatus Manganitrophaceae bacterium
GTCGATTCCATCGTCGGCATCTTTATCCAAAATCGTAGGGGCGATCACAAGGATCGCCCCTATTTTTCAATGAACGTTACGCGTTCAGCGCGTTGAGCGCCGATCCCGCTTTGAACCATTCGATCTGCTGGGCCGTCATGCTGTGATTCGCCTGGACCTTCACCTCCTGGCCGTTCGCCTTGTGGACGACCACATCCACCGGTTTTCCGGGCGCCAAGCTGTTCAACCCTAAGACGCTGACCCGGTCGTTTTGGTCGAACTGAGTCCAATCGTTCGGGTTCGCAAAGGTGAGCGGCAGGATTCCCTGCTTTTTGAGGTTCGTCTCGTGAATACGGGCAAAGCTCTTGGTGAGGACCACTTTGACGCCGAGGAAGCGGGGCGACATCGCGGCATGTTCGCGGGAGCTCCCCTCGCCGTAATTCTCGTCGCCGATCACAACCGACCCGACCCCCTTCGCCATATATCGGCGGGCCACCTGGGCGGGGGTGAGGTTCGACTCGTTGGCGAGGACATCGTTCGCCTTCCCCGGCTCCGCGGTAAAAGCATTGTTGGCGCCGAGGAACATGTTGTCGCTGATCTTATCAAGATGCCCTCGGTATTTGAGCCAAGGACCGGCCGGAGAGATATGGTCGGTCGTGCACTTTCCCTTCGCCTTGAGAAGCAGCGGGAGCTTCGCAAAATCTTTTCCGTCCCATTTCGGGAAGGGCTGCAGGAGCTGAAGCCGCTCGCTGGTCGGCGGAAGATCGACGGTGAGCTTGTCGCCATTCTCCGCGGGGGCGATGAATCCTTCTTCCCCCTTCGCAAATCCCTTGGCTGGAAGCTCTTCGCCCCGGGGCGGCTCGAACTGAATCTTCGTGCCGTCGGCGGCGGAGAGGGTTCCCTTCACCGGATCGAAGGTCAGATCGCCGGCAAAGGCCATCGCCGTCACGATCTCCGGGCTGCTGAGGAAGGAGAGGGTCTCGGCGATCCCGTCGTTCCGGCCGGGGAAGTTCCGGTTGAAGGAGCTGATGATCGAGTTCGACTCGCCCTTCTTCACATCGTCCCGCTTCCACTGGCCGATGCAGGGACCGCAGGCGTTCGCCAGAACGGTCGCTCCCATCTCTTCGAAGGTCTGCATGAAGCCGTCCCGCTTCATCGTATGGTAGATTCGCTCCGAGCCGGGGGTGACGAGGAACTGCGCCTTCGCTTTAAGACCGGCTTTCAATCCCTGCTTGGCGATGTGGGCCGACCGGCTGATATCTTCGTAGGAAGAGTTGGTGCAGCTGCCGATCAACGCCGCTTTGAGCTGAATCGGATAGCCCTTCTCCTTCGCCTCGGCCGCCAACTTGGAGATCGGACGGGCCAGATCGGGGGTGTGCGGTCCGACGACATGTGGCTCGAGCTCGGAAAGATTGATCTCGACGACCTGGTCGTAATATTTTTCCGGCGATTGGAGGACTTCCGGATCGGCCATCAAGAGCGCCTTGTTCGCGTCGGCGAGCTGGGCCCACTCCTGCCGGTCGGTCAATTTGAGATAGGCCGCCATTTTCTGGTCGTAGGGGAAGATCGAGGTGGTCGCCCCGAGCTCGGCCCCCATGTTGGCGATCGTCCCCTTGCCGGTGGCGCTGATCGTTTCAGCGCCCGGCCCGAAATACTCGACGATCTTGTTGGTTCCGCCTTTGGTCGTCAGCAGACCGCAGAGGTAGAGGATGACATCTTTGGCCGACGTCCAGCCGGTCAGGCTGCCGGTGAGTTTCACGCCGATCAATTTCGGATGGAGGACTTCCCAGGGAAGGCCGGCCATCACCTCGCCCGCGTCGGCCCCGCCGACGCCGATCGCCATCGCGCCGAGCCCGCCGCCGTTCGGGGTGTGCGAGTCGGTCCCGATGATCAAGGCGCCGGGGAAGGCGTAATTCTCCAGGACGACCTGATGGATAATTCCGGCCCCCGGCTTCCAAAAGCCGATGCCGTACTTCTTCGCCGCCGACGCCAGAAAGTTGTAGACCTCTTTATTCTCGGTGATGGCGCGGTCGATATCTTCCTTCGCCCCGCTCTGCGCCCGGATCAGATGGTCGCAATGGATCGTGCTTGGGACGGCCGCTTTCTTCTTCCCCGCCTGCATAAACTGCAGCATCGCCATCTGGGCGGTGGCATCCTGCATCGCCACCCGGTCAGGTCGCAGCGCCAGCTGCGCCTTCCCCCGCTCCCACTTCTGTGTTTCGAAATCGTCAACATGGGAGACGAGGATCTTTTCGGTCAGGGTAAGGGGGCGGCCGAACTTCTTGCGGGCCGCCGCCAAACGATCCGGCATCGACTGATATAATTTTTTAATCATTTCGGTAGACATCATCGTCCTCCATTAGCTTTGAGCGGCCCCGACGGCATCGTCGCGCCGAAAATAAAAGAGATTTCTCATTCTAGCAGAGCAATTTTCGGATGGTCAAGACTACTTCAGCACCTCTTCCCGGACCTCGACCCGCGTCCCTTTGGCCTCGAGAGGAGGGGCTTCCCTCCGCTTCGGCGAAGCGTAATTGACCACGTAGTTGAACATCCGAATCAAGCGGCTTCCGTTGCGGGTCTGGTCGACCCAGTGACCGATCAAGCCGATGGTCCGCGCCAGGATGAAGAAGCCGTTGAGCGACTCGACCGGCCAGCCGAGATCGACCAGCACGGCGGCGATCGTCCCATCGACGTTCAAAATCAGGGTGTCTTTCTTCGCTGTGGTGATCTTCTCGACCGACAGAGCAAAATCGAGATGCGGCGTCGGAATGCCGGTCGACTTTACGAAGGAGATGAGCTCTTTGACCCGCTTGTCGGGATTCTTCACACTCTTGACGCGATGCCCGATCCCCGGCACCGGCCCGACGTTTTTCTTCATATGCTCCAGGAAATCTTCCGGCGAGAGCTTCTTCTCGATCGCATACTTGAACCATTTCCCGGCATCGGTCACGGCGCCGCCGAAGCGGGGCCCGATCATGATGAGACCGGCCGCGACCGATTGCGCCATCTGAATGCCGGCGCAGGCGGCGATGATGGTGGTGAGCGCGCCCGAGACGCAAGGTCCATGGTCGGCCGAGAGCATGATGATCCGCTTGACGATCTCCGCTTCGACCGGGGTGATCAGCCGCTTGTCCCAGAGGAGTCCCATGACGTGCGGAATCTGATATCCCTTGTTGATCAGATCGGAAGCGGGGTAGCCGTAGTAGAGCGGCTCGTCTCCCCGATCGTCGCTGATGGTCGATTTGATCAGCGGCTCGACGAAGACATCGCCCGACTTCACCGCCTCTTCGACCGGCTTCGGCAGCTTCGGAAGGGCCGCGGCATCGCCGTCCACCGCCGGTTTGACCAGACCTTTCGCAACGATCTCTTCGTAAACCTGCTTGATCGTGGGACCCAGCCCGCCGAAGGTCGCCGGGACGATGGCGCCCGATTTCTTCAACGCGTCGGCTTTGCTTCGCGCCGAGCCCTCGCCATGCTGTCCCTCTTTCGCGCCGGCATGGCCGAACTTCATCCCCTTCGGGAGCTGCTCTTGGCAATAACCGGAAACGACCGCGATGAGCTTGATCCGCCGCTTCGCCGCGCCGAACCACTCCGCGGCGCGCTCCTCGAGATCTCCCCCCATCTCGCCGACGATGATCACCGCCTTGGTCTGGGGATCTTTCTCGAACATCTCAAGATAGGTGACGTAGTCGGAGCCGGGATATGCGTCGCCGCCGATGCCGATCGCCGTGGTGATTCCGTCGGCGAACTGGCTGCAGATCCAGATGATCTCGTTGGAGAGACCGCCCGATTTGGTGATGACACCGAAAGAGCCGGGCCGATGGAGCTTCGAGAGAATCAGGTTGTCGAACGCACCGCCGATCACGCCGAGACGGCACTCGCCGGCCGAGATGATGCCGATCGCCGACGGCCCGTTGAAAACCTTGCCGAGCTTTTTGGCTTCGAGGCTCAGACGCTTGGAGTCTTTTTCCGGAACCCCCTCGGTGATCATCGAAACCAGCTTGATCTTCGGATCGGCCAAAGCTTCCATTGCCGCCTTAAACGCGCGGTCCGGTCCGACAAAAATCAGGGTCGTATTCAAGGCGGGAAAAGCGGCCGTGGCCTCCGCCATCGTTTTGAAAATAGGGATCGAAACCAGCTCGCTTCCGAAGGGGACCTCCGCCGTTTTGCCGGCGTCGGGCGGAAAAACGAAAGCAAGAACATGGAGCGGTTGGCGGGTGAGATGGCAGAACTCGGCCATCCGACGGGCGGCGTTCACCCCGGCCGGTCCGCCTTGAATCACAACGCGGGTCTCTTTATTGGCGACAATGCTCATTTTTCCACTCCTTTAATCGCGTAGTCGATGATATCGGTCAATGGTGTGTAGCGGTCGTAGACATGGATGTTGAATCCCTCCGCTTCCAGCGCCTTCATCGCCGCCAATCCTTCTTTCTCGAACGGCCCGCCGCGCCGAACCCAGATCTCTACCCCTTCGAGCTTCCCCTCGGCTTTCGCTTTCCGAAATCCGTTGATGATTCCCGCAAAGGTTTTCTTGACATTCGTAAAGTTGGCAATCGCCCCGCCGACGATGATCCGCTTGATCCCCTTGAGGGAGCAGACCTTCTCGGTGAGCGCCTCGACCGCCCAATCGGGGGGATCGCCGGAGTACTCGGCATAGTTCGCGATTTTGCCTCCCAACGCGAGAACGGCATCGGAATAATAGACGGAAGCCCCGCCGCCCGCCGGCAAGAGCGCCGTATCGCCGCCGGGGATTTCGATGAACTTCACCGAGCCTTTGATCCGGGAGTCGATCTCCATGATCGCCCGCTCGTCATTGGTGTAGGGGCGGCCGAACTCGGAGGCGAAGGTAAAGTTCCAATCGGGATGGCGGAACCGGGCATCGGCGTCGACCATCGTCACCGCGTCGAGCGCCACCAGCTCCCCGTCCGCCTCACGCGTCACCAGCGGATTGATCTCGATGTAAGTGCCGTCCTCCTGGTCATAACATTGATAGAGCTTGAGGGCGAAATCGGCGACCTTTCCGGCGAGGTCCCCTTTGAAGCCCGCCTCTTTGGCCAGCTTCGTCAACTGGTCCCGGCTCGGATCGGTCCCGAGCGGAATCGCGATCCGCTTGATCTTGTCCCAGTTCGATTCGACCTCGATGCCGCCGACGCTCGCCAGAAGCAGCTCGGCCCCTTCCCGGACCGACTTCACGGCGAGGTAGAACTCTTCTTTGTGTTGGATCATTTCAGAGATGATGACCTGAGAGATGGTCATCCCGTTGAGATCTCTTCCCAACATCTCCGCGGCCGACTTTCTGGCCGCTTCGAGATCGAGGCCGACTTTCACCAGACCGAGTTTCATCCGGGAGCCGATCGCCTCATGTGCCTTGACGACCAACTTCGATTCCCGAAGCCAGGGATTGGCCTGAGCGAGCCGATCGAGCTGGTCCGCCGCCGTGATGACGACATAATGAGGAACCGTCATCCCCCACTTCGAAAGAAGTCCCATTCCTGGACCTTCCAACACCTTCGCCATGCAGAGTCCTCCGTCAATTTCCTTTTAGATTTCGTTACTTCGCTGCCAAGCCCCAACGGGCATGATTGATAACCGATGATTTTACGACGAAAAAAGAAGACCGAACCGTAATTAGAGAATATAGGGAGGTGACAGTCGCTTTGTCAAGAAATTTTTCCACGCATTTGAGAGGAATTCTTCATTTGAGGCTCAGGGTTACGATACCCCCGTGGAGGGGACCGCTCTCAAATAAGCGTTCTCTATCGGAAAGGTCGCAACGGGATGATTTGGAAGGATCGTTCAGGAAGAAATCCCGATTATAAAAGATCGGCGATTCCAGGAAGGGGAGGGAAGAAGGAAGATGGCGGCAACCGACGGGAGGCGCTTCCCTCGCGTCCTTTGCCTGCGTGGAGCGGATCGTAAACCACCTTCCCTCCTCATCTCTTTGAAATTTCCATTACGGAAAGAGCGATCAAGCCGCCTTCTTCTCTTCTTCGCTTCTCCGCTCAGCTTCGACCTGTTCAGGGGATGGGGCGACCGGCTGCTCTGCCGTCTCCGAGGGGGCCGGCTGCTGGGCCGCTCTCCGACGGGCGGCCTGTCCTCCCTTACGCCCGGCCTCCCGAGCCTCTTCGGCGGTGAATTCATGAGCCGTTCCCTTCTGATGGGCGATCTGTCCCCCCTTTCGGCCGGCTTCTCTCGCCTCTTCGGGGGTGAATTCGTGTGCCGTTCCCTTTTCATGCGCCGCTTTCCCCCCCTTTCTCGCGATCTCTTTCTGCTTTTCTGCATCCATTGCGGCAAAGCCGCGTTGGCTCTTCTCTGCCATTTTATTCCTCCATCATGACCGAACGAGAGTAGAATTCGGATAAGACCGTGATCTTGCCCCCTCCTCAACGTCTGAAGAAGGAATCAAGCTGTTTTATTAATTTTACTATTCTTTTCAACTTCTATGCCAGCCCACCGGCAACCTACTCTGTCGTCTGAAGACAATGGCGACTCCATTTTCTCTTTCCGTTCCGTTTTCGCCCGTCCTCAACGGTCAGACCGCGATGGCCGGGCAAAATTGGCACACCGATTCAACCCGATGAAAGGAACCGACCTCTCCGCCGGCGTCGTGCCCGTCCAGACCGGCTTCACAGACCCGGCTCACGGCCTGTAAAGGGCCTCTAAATTCCTTGACGTTCACTCCTCCGTTTGATAGACTACGGGACAATTTCGTGGAAATTCCAGGGAGAGACCATCGGCTTTTAAGAAGGAGACTGAAGGAATGGCGACGGACCGGAAATCGATTTTAACCGTGGAAGGAACTGTGCAAAAAAAGAGGGAATGGACCTACGAAGAGCTCTCCCGTCTTCCCAAGGAGCATCAAATCGATGACGTCAGCCGCCTGGTCTCCGGGATGGAAGGGTCGGGCGTCCGGGTCAAAGCGGTCTTAAAGGAATCCAATCCCCTCTCCAAGGCCGATCATGTCACCTTCCATTCCCTCGACGGGAAATTCGCCGCCAGTGTCTCCCTGCGTGAGGCGATCGAAAAAGGGATTCTGATCTACAAGCGCGACGACGGACCGCTCCCCGATTCAAAGGGAGGACCGATCCGGCTGGTGGTTCCGCACGGCGACAACGCCTGCAGCAACGTGAAATCGGTCATCCGGATCGAATTGACCGTCGGGAAGGGAAAGGACACCACCTGGGATCCCGACCATGACAACCCCGCCATCCATGGACACTCCCACGACCACGGACATGATCATGATCACGGCCACGACCATGGTCACGATCACCATGATCATGACCATCACGATCATGGGCACGACCATGACCATCATGATCACGGTCACGAGCATCACGACCACGATCACGGGCACTCTCACTAAACCGTTTCCAATCTTGATTCTCGAAAGCACCCGCCTTGAACCCCATTGAGGCGCGTCTCGTCCCCTATCTTGTTCTGATCAATCTCCTCTGGGGAGGAAACGTCGTCTCCATCAAAATCGGCGCGGGGGAAATTTCGCCCCTGATGATGGCGACCTTTCTGTTCCTCATCGGGGGGAGTGCGATTTTTCTCTATGCCTCCTTCCGCCGGATTCGCCTCCGTCTCGGTCCGGACGAGCTATTTCTCCATCTGATGGATGGTCTCCTCTTCGCCGTCCAGATCGCCCTCTTCTACCTGGGGACCTTTCGAACGTCGGCGTCGCACGCTTCGGTCTTGATCAATACCCACATCTTTTTCGTAGCCGTTCTCGCCCATTTTTTCATTCTTCACGACCGGCTCAGCCCGCAAAAAATCATCGGCCTCACCCTCGCCTTCTTCGGGGCGGTTCTCCTTTTTATGGACCGCCCCGAGCAGGCGCCGGAAAAGATCTCCCTTCCGGGAAACAGCCTCGTCCTCCTCAGCGCGTTCGTTCTCGCCGTCAAAATAATCTACATCAAGCGGCTGATCGAACGGATCGATCCGGTCAAGGTCGTTTTTTGGGAGATGGCGATCGGCGTTCCCCTCTTGGGCGTCCTTGCGTATTTCGGCGGGGAGAGGATTCCCGACCATGCGACCCCCCGGCTGATCGGGGCGATGCTTTATCAGGGGATGGTCGTCGGCGCCTTCTGCTTCGTCGCTTCAACCCTCTTGCTGAAGCGCCACGCGGCGAGCAGCCTCGCCTCCTTCTCGGTGCTGGTTCCCTTCTTCGGAGTGATGCTCAGCCATCTCTTCCTCGGCGACCCCCTGACCCCCTACCTGACGATCGGCGGCGGCATGATCGTTCTCGGAATCGGAATCGTAAATGTCCGATGGGCGAATAAATTCAACTAGGAGTCGTTCGATGCGGAATGGGGAATTTAAATTCCTCCTGCTCGGATTCCTAATTGATATGAGGGCCGCTCGTCACGGCGACGGAGCGGGGTCGGCTTCCGGTGGCCGTCTGACCCGCGGAGGTCAAAAGACCGGTCGCCGGATCGATCGCGAAGGTCGAAAGGGTGTTCG
>SCUR01000421.1 GCA_004297235.1 Candidatus Manganitrophaceae bacterium
CTGACGTCGGCGCTCCTGGTCTTCGTCGATGTGATGAAAGAGATGCCGATTACCCTGATGACCCGCCCCTTCGGCTGGGACACGCTGTCGGTCCGGATTTTCGAGATGACCTCCGAGGGGGAGTGGGAGCGCGCCGCCCTGCCCGCGATGGCGCTCGTTTTAACCGGATTCATTCCGATCTTTTTGCTGAGCCGATATTCCGGAAGGGGAATTCAATGAGTCCCGGCATGGCGACGGTGATCGAGCTGGTCGAAATGACCAAAACCTACCCCGGCGGGAAAATGCCGGCGGTCTATGAGGTCTCATTCAAGATCAACAAAGGCCAAGTGCTGGCGCTTTTGGGGCCCAGCGGAAGCGGGAAAACGACCCTTCTTCGTCTCATTGCCGGATTTGAGACGCCGGATCAAGGGAAAATTTTTTTGAACGGCCAGGAGGTCAGTCATCCGCACTATTGCCTCCCGCCTGAAAAGCGAGGGGTCGGCATGGTCTTTCAAGATTATGCCCTTTTCCCTCACTTGACGGTCGAGGGAAATGTGTCGTTCGGTCTGGGGGCCCTGCCCCGGGACCTTCGAAGAAAGCGGGTGGGGGAGGTGATCGAGCAGGTGGGATTGACCCCGTTGATCCATCGATACCCTCACGAGCTCTCGGGGGGGCAGCAGCAACGGGTCGCTCTCGCGCGGGCGCTGGCGCCGAATCCGATCGTCCTCATGCTGGATGAGCCGTTCAGCAATCTCGATCCCGACATGCGCACGCAGATGCGGATGGAAGTGGCGGCCATTTTGCGCCGCACCGGAAGCACCGCCATTCTGGTCACCCACGATCACGAAGAAGCCTTCGCGATGGCCGACAAGGTGGCGGTTCTCAATGCCGGGCGATTGGAGCAGTGCGATCCGCCGGAATTGGTCTATCACATCCCGGCGACCCCTTTTATCGCCGATTTTGTCGGGCAAGCCGACTTTATTCCGGGCGTGATCCGGGACGGGAAGGTCGTGGCCGAGATCGGGATCTTCCCGAACGCCTCTCCTTTCATCGATGGGACCGAAGTGATGGTGATGATCCGTCCGGACGACATCGATTTGGTTCCCCATGAGAAGGGAGCCGCAACGGTCTTGGGCCGCCAATTCAAGGGATCGGAGAATCTCTACACGATTGCGCTTCCCTCCGGCCAGATTCTCCACAGCAGTCAACATTCTCTGGCGGTCTATTCCGACCAGACCAAAGTCGACCTCAAGCTGAAGGTCACACACACGGTTCTTTTCAGAAGGGATGATGCATTCTTCGAAAGAGGGGCAACCCACTCCGAGGGAGGGTGGAAAAATGAGTGAAAAAGAGAAGCAGCTTCTTAAAAAAAGCTTGACAAGGACGGCGCGCTCTTTTAGGATGGAGAATGAATTTGATAATCATTCTCAAAATGGATCCGAAATGAAGAAGGAAGAAACGCTGCTTCAGGAGCATATCGCCAAGCATCATTTGAAAGTGACCAAAGAGCGGAGCGCCATATTGCGCGCCTTCATGGAGGCCGAGCGGCACGTCACCGCCGAGGAGCTCTATCGGATGATGAAAGAGAAGCACGCCTCGATCGGACTGGCGACGATTTATCGGACGCTCAATCTTTTCTGCGAGTGCGGTTTGGCGGAGCAGCGGCAATTCGGTGACGGCCATGCCCGATACGAGTTGACCTACAACGTCAACCACCATGATCACCTGGTCTGCACCCAATGCAAGAAAATTATTGAATTTGAGAACCTGGATATCGAGAAGCTTCAGGACAAGGTGGCGAAGGCCCATCGATTTACCGTCTACAGCCATAAACTGGAGCTCTATGGGCTTTGTGCGGATTGCGCCAAGTCGAACCTTGCTTCAGCAGAAGGGAAGGAATGAGCCGCATGCCCTCCGACATTTCTCGATCCGGACCCTCGCGCGAGAAGGCAACGGTCCGGAAGACGGCGCTTCGCTTCTCAATGATTCCGCTCCATCGCGCATCTAAATTCTAGGGCTGCGCGGGGCTGAGGAGTCCTTTTGGAAAAAGAAAGAACGATGTATGCCGAAAAATGAAGGAAAAATCCTCGCAGAGGATGTACGCTGTCTTTGTGGAAGTTTGGTCGCGAAGATCAGCAAGAATGGAATTGAATTAAAGTGCCGCCGTTGTAAACGGGTGGCGTTGATCCCACTTTCAAAAAAGGAGCAGGTCGCGCTTGAAGAGAATGATCCTGGTGTTTTCCGCTATCATCTTACTTTTGATCATCCACCGCTCGAGCAACGGAGCCGATCCAATGCCTCAAGCGCTTCGGGTGGAGATTAACGAATTCCGCTTTACGATGGACCGGTTCTCGCTGGAAGGGGAGCGGCCGGTCGTCTTAACGCTTGTGAACAACGGCAAGATGCAGCACGAATTCGCCAGCGATCTTTTCGCAGGCGGGGACGCCGAAGTCGAATTAGACGGTGTGATTGTCGGAGGGAAACAGATCGAAGAGGTGGAGCTGGCCCCCGGCAAAAGTGTCAAGGTGACATTCACCCCGCAAAAAAAAGGAAAAGTCGATTTTATCTGTGATCTACCCGGTCACCGCGAAAAAGGGATGATCGGATCTGTTTCGGTCCGGTAAATCCGGGTCATTGTGTCGCTGTCAGGGACGGCCGACATCTTTAACAAAGGCCAGAGGTCATTTTCAGAACCCCGCGCCATTAATCACTCAGCTGATCAGGAGGAATGAATGAAGAGGGGTTTTATCGCTCTGGTTCAAGGGGTATTGTTGTCATTGATTATTTTTTCCGGGACGGAAGTATCGGCCGAAACGGGCCGGGAGACGCATGGGCAAGAGGGGGAGGGTCTTCCCGCCGAGCCGGGCGAAGCCGGATCGGATCCTAAAATCTCATTCCATGGCTATGGGGAGTTTCACTATAACAATCCCGTCGTAGAGGGGACAGGCCTTCCCGACGAAGATCTTCTGCCGACGCTTGACTTCCATCGGTTGGTGTTGGGATGGTCCTACTATTACAACGACCGGCTCAGTCTCCATGCAGAGATCGACTACGAACATGCGGCCCAGGAGCTGGAATTAGAGTTCGCCTATATCGATTATCTGATCACCGATGCGATCAATGTCCGGGCCGGCAGCATGTTGATGCCGGTGGGACCGTTGAATGAATTCCATGAGCCGACCCTTTTCTACAGCGTGGAGCGTCCTTATGTCCAGCGGACGATTATCCCCACCACCTGGAGCTCCGGCGGGTTCGGATTCTTCGGCCAGCCGCTCCAGGGAGTCAGCTACCGGATCTACTTTGTCGAAGGGTTGGATGCGACCGGTTTTTCGGAAAACGGGATTCGGGGCGGCCGACAAGTTCTCTTCGAGGATGAGAATCATGCGGTCAACTTCGGCGGCGTCGGCCGGATCGAATATACCGGGCTGCCCGGTTTTGTGGTCGGCGCGTCTCTTTTCAGCGCGGGGGCCGGTCAGGGCACCCCGGGTCTCGGAAATGCGCGGGTCACGCTTTGGGATGCCGATCTTCGATACCGCATTCGCGGTTTTGATGTGGGGGCGCTTTACGCCCAGAGCCGCGTCCGGGGGGCCGGTGAAATCAGCGATCTGATTCGTCTCGATCCCGATCGCGCCGAAGAGACGGTCGGGTCGGAGCAGATCGGCTGGTATGTCGAGGGGGCGTATCATCTGGCCTCTTTAACGCAATCACAATACGACTGGGTTCCCTTTATTCGCTATGAAAGGATTGATACGCAAGCGTCGGTCCCGTCGGGATTTGTAAAGAACCCCGCGACCGATCTGAAAGTGATTACCTACGGTCTGGCTTTCTATCCTCATCCCGATGTGGCGGTCAAAGTAGACCGAGAGCGGTGGGACGATGAGGCCGGCGGCGACGGCAACCGCACCAATGCGGCTCTTGCATTCATGTTTTAACCGTAGCGATTGAAAGAGGAGAGCAATCCGAAGAGGGAAGGGCGACCTCGTGGGTCGCCCTTCCTGCGTTGGGAGCTTCAGATCATCTATGAACGAGTGTTATCGACGCATCCGATACCTGATGGGATCTTTCTTTGAGGTGACGGCCTATGGAGAGAAGGAGTCCTGCGCGAAGGGGGTGATCGCCGCCTTTACGGAGATTGCGCGCGTCGAGCGGCTGTTGAGCGTCTATCGTCCCCAGAGCGATCTTGCCCGCCTCAACGCGTATCGAAAGGGAGGAACGCTCTCGGTCGATCCGGAGCTCTTTGAGGTCTTGGCCCAGTCAATCCTCTATTCCGAGAAAAGCGGCTGGGCCTTTGATCCGACGGCGGCGCCGCTGATCCGGCTCTGGGGATTTGGCCCGGGCGGAGAACGGTCCATCCCCCCTGAGAAGGAGGAGATTGCCGCTCTTCTCGATCGGATCGGCTTTCAACACGTTCGGCTCGCTTCCGGGCAGATCGAGCTGTTGAAAGAAGGAATGGAAATCAACCTGGGGGGGATCGGAAAGGGGTACGCGATCGACCGGGCCGTCGAAAAGCTGCGGGAACAGGGGATCACTCAGGCGATGATCAGCTGCGGAAGCACGATCTACGCCCTGGGGGCCCCGCCCGATCAAAAAGGTTGGCGGATCGATCTCCAGCATCCGAGGCGGGAGGAAGGGCGAATCGGCACGGTTTATCTGTGCAACCAGGCGCTCTCCACGTCGGGCGATTACGAAAAATATTTTATCTTCGAGGGGCGGCGCTTCAGCCATTTGATCGATCCGAGAACGGGGTGCCCCGCAGAAGGGATCGCCGGCGTCAGTGTGATCGCCTCCACCGCCATGGAAGCCGATGCCCTCTCCACGGCCGTATTCGTTTTGGGGAAACCGGCCGGACAAGTTTTTCTAAAACGCTTTCCCGGGGCGGAGGGATTGATCGTTGAGGAGGAGAGGGACAAGGAGCTCTCATTTCATCGGACCGAAGGATGGGAGCGTTCTCCGGCGGGCCCATCCTTCAGCCGAAGGCGATTCCTTGCCCTTGCTTCCATGGCGATGATCGCCCTTTTTCTCCCGATCCAGGCAGAGGCGGCGGTGGTCTACCTCACCGAGGAAGAGGCGCTCCGCAAGATGATGCCGGAGGCCGACCGTTTTGATCCTCATCCGGTCGACCTCTCTGCCGATCAACTTGCAGAGGCGCAGAAACTGGCGGGGAGAGCCTTTCGGGAGGACGATTATCGTTTTTGGGTCGGACGAAAAGGAGAGGAAGCGGTCGGTTATGCCGCCTTGCTGGAGGTCGTCGGCAAAGAGCGGCCGATCACGTTTTTAATTGGAATCCGCCCCGACGGAGAGATTAGGGGGGTCGAGGTGCTGGTCTATCGAGAATCAAGGGGCTCTGAGATCCGCAATCCGCGATTCATGGCGCAGTTTGTTAAAAAGAAGATCGACAATCCGCTGCGATTAGGAGACGATGTCGAATCGATCAGCGGCGCCACCCTCTCGTCGCGGGCGGCGACCTATGCGGTTCGAAAGGCGCTGGCGATTTTCGAGGTGGTTTTTAAGAAGAGAGCGGATCGTCACGAGGCGGTCGGTTCTCCTTTTCATTGATCGAGGGACGATCGCGCAGGAAATGGATTGAAGAATTTCACCCGACAAGAGAGCTGGCTGTCGAAATCGTCCTTGGAGATCCGGCTGATCTATACCCTCTTCATTGCCTTTGCCTTGGCCGGGCATCTCAGCTTTGTTCTCATTTCCATCTCCCGAGTCGGTCCGACGTATGACAAGATCGTGCAGCATTACCGGGGCGGGGAGGGTGCCGAAGCGGGCGAGAAGGGGGAGATGTCTTTCCCAAAGGAGTTTCCGGAGCTCCTCGAAGTGACTCATTTCCATGCCTATATCGAGGGAATCGTTCTTCTCGTCTTGGCGCATCTGTTCGCCGGTGTTCCGCTTCCGCGAGGATGGAAGTTGGGGACCATCGGCCTCTCTTTTGGAAGCACGTTTCTCGATCTTGCCTCGCCTTGGCTCATCCGGTATCTCTCTCCCCAGGCGGCCTCTCTCCAGATCGCCGCGTGGATGGGGATGGGGGTGAGCTACCTTCCGCTCACATTATTGCCGGTTTATTTTCTTTGGAAGCGTCCTCACGATAAAGAGGGTCGGAAAAAGAAGGGACATTGATCCCCGCATTCCGCGAAGGATGGAAAGGTGAACTGTCGCATTTTTGATTCGGCGGTTGACAGCGAAGGGATTATTTGTTTAAGATGAGCATCCGACCCATCGGGCGATTAGCTCAGTGGTAGAGCGCTTCCTTCACACGGAAGAGGCCGCTGGTTCAATCCCAGCATCGCCTACCAATTTCTCTCTTCATACCCGTCGAACCAACCCTCCATACGATTCCGATTACCGAAGCCATCCCGGCGGCACGCCGGCTTTGCGGGCTTCATCGGGAAGAACGATTTCGAGCATCTCTTGGGCCTGTCTTACCTCCTGTTTGTATTTTTCGACTTCCTGACGCAGTCTGTTCGTCTCGGCGGTTCTGTAGGAGGGGGCTTCTTGATCGAATTGAAGCCGGCCGAGTTTTTCCTCCGCTTCCGACAGCTTTAAGGCCGCCTCCTCCTTTCGGGATCGCCACGTTTGAATCTGCTCTCTCCACCACGGCTCATCACGTCCCTCGCTATCGGTCTGAGGAAGCAGGTCGAACGAGTCGAGCGGGGCGATCGGCTCTTCCTGCGTCGGCTGATCGGGGATGGAAAGCACCTCCGCGCGGTTTCGATAGGCCGGCGGGATCTTCGAGGGATTGTCGGTAAAGTGGGGGGTGCCGTCTTGATCCAGCCATCGAAAGATCTCACCCGACCAGGCCGAGGGTTCCGCCTGCGTGAGCAACAACATCGTTAAAATGAATAAATTTTTTGAAGCCATTCTCCCTCCCTCTCATCGAACGACACTTTGATTAAGATAGCCGATCGACCCGATCTTGACAAGAAACAATAGAACGATTCCTGGGGGATGGGTCATCATCCGATGGGATGAGAGCGGTTTTTGATTCGGCGGTTTTGCTTATGTTACTATAAAAGTACGATTCATCCTCAGCAAAAAACAACGAGCAGGGTTGATACTATGAAATTTGTGAATGGAATCCGGAAACAGCTTTTTCTCCTGGTGCTCCTCTCCTTTCTCGCGGCATGTCGGTCGACTCCGGTGACCGGCCGAGAACAACTGATCTTGGTGCCGGAGTCTCAAGAGATCGCGATGGGATTGACCTCTTATCAGGAGATTCTATCGAAGTCGAAACTCTCTAATGATTCGGAGAAGGTGGCGTTGGTGCGCCGCGTCGGCGAGCGGATTGCAGCGGTGGCCAATAAGCCCGATTACAAGTGGGAGTTCAATCTGATCGAAGATGATAAGACGGTCAACGCCTTCTGTCTGCCGGGAGGCAAGGTGGCGGTCTACACCGGGATCCTTCCCGTCACGCAGAATGAGGCCGGCCTGGCGACGGTGATGGCACATGAGGTCGCCCATGCCATCGCCCGCCACGGCGGCGAGCGGATGACCACCGGTTTATTGGCGCAGATGGGGTTGGTGGCGCTGGATGTCGGGCTGGCGGTCAAGAACCAAGATCCGGGAATGATCAAAGCACTGACGGCGGCATACGGCGCGGCCGCGCAGGTGGGGGTGATCCTGCCGTTCAGTCGGAAGCAGGAATCGGAAGCGGATCATATCGGTCTGATCTACATGTCCAAAGCGGGTTATGACCCGCAAGAGGCACTTCATTTTTGGGAGAGAATGGCCCAGCTTCCTAAACAAAAGGCGCCGGAGTTTCTCTCCACCCATCCAAGCGATGAGAAACGGGTTCGGCAGATTGCGAAATGGATGCCGGAGGCGGAGAAGGAGTATCACGCGAGTCGAATCGGGCAAGGGGGAAAATAGATCGTTGCGGATTTTCTAGGAAGGGGCCGTTTCCGGACGGCAAATCCGTTTTTCCCTGTCGGCATCGGCGGTCGACTCAAGCTGCGTATAGGCCTTCGCCAAGAGACAGTGGGTCTCATTTAAGTCCGGCTTGAGTTTAAGGGCCTGCTCCAACTCGAGAACGGCCTGCTCATAAAGGTCGACCGTCAGATAGGCTTTGCCCAATCCCAGATGACCCTCCGCCGATTCGGCTTTTCTCTTGAGCAGCTTCTGATAAGCACTGATCGATTCCTGGGTCCGGCCCTGCTTCAAGTAGGCCTCTCCCAACTTCACATAAAGCGAAGCATTGTCCGGGGCAATTCCCACCGCGCGTTTAATCGCCAAAATACCCTGATCGGCCTGTCCTTTCTTGAAGTAAACATCGGCCAGCCCTTCATAGGCCCGCGCATTCTGAGAGGTCAACTTCGTCGCCGTTTGGAACGCTTCGAAGGCCAGGTCGACCTCCTCTTTCTTAAGATAGCTCTCTCCCAGGAGGACGTGAAGATCGATGTCCCGCGGTTTCTTAGAAAGGGCCTCTTGAAACGATCTGATGGCCTCATCCCATAATTCTTTGCTTTTATAGAATTCTCCCATGCCGCGGTAAGCCCGCGCATATTCTTCTTTCGAGGGTGTCGGCATCGCGGTCCGGGCGACTCCATCAAGGACCGTCTCGATGATCTGCTTCTGGTTTTCGTAAAAAGGAGCTGGGAACTCAAAGTGAAGTTGGACCAGATTGAGTCCAATCGCAATAGTATAGGAGTGAAAGATCTTCGCAATTCCGTCTCGCTGACCCATCCAAACCGATTCTCCCCATGTTTCTCCCTTTCGCTCGAGGGTGCCTGTAGAAATCGTCTCAAAATGGGAGATCTGATTCTGAGAGAATTCTTGGAGCCTTTGGGGAAGCGGAAGGAGGGTCTCCGCCTTTCGGTAGTCCTCTAGAGAGGGAATGTTTCTCCTGAGAATCGCGGTGAGACGGGCGATCGTCGTCCCGGAGGGATTCAGATCGGCGACGAACAGCGTGTTTTTTGAAGAGGAGAGGCGCCATTGCGGTGGAAAGGTGATCGCGATGCCGGCTTCCTTTGATTTGAAAAGATGTTTCTGCTCATCAATTAAATTGGGTTTGGAAAAGCATCCGGCCAGAAGAAGGACGACGCAAATCAAGGCCATGCTGAAGCGCTTGTTCATCGCAGGTTCCTGCGCTTTCTTGAGTGTGAGAGGATCATGATTCTTTTATTGTAACAGAGGGTTGTCTTCCGGTCAGCCGGGTTCAAGCCATTTTATGGAAGATGTTGAATGGCCACCTCGAGAAAATCCCATAATACTTGACGCGTGGTTGCATGTGCGTGGGGATAACCTTTCCCGGTGAGCTTCTCATAAAGCGCCTTCACTTTTTCCTTTTTTGCTTGGATGTCGGGCAGCGCCAGGTGGGGTGACAGCGAAACCAAATCGGGGTATCCGTTGGGATCTTTTTTGATCAGAAGCGATTCCCCTTGGTCCGTTTGAATCCAGAGGCCGATCTCAGCCATTTTCTTCTTCCATTTTCTCTGAGGGGGGGGCTTCCCCTCTGTCGGTTTTCTTTGTTCTTTCTTCTTTGATCGGTCCAAGCGCATAGGAGATAAGGAGGAGGGAGCCGATGAAAAAAAGAAAGGCGAGAGGGAGCAGGTAAAAGGTAAAGCCAATGACAATGGAAAAAAACAATCCGAAGAGTCCGAGGAAAACAAGAAGGCAGCCTCCGATTCCCTTCATGATCGGGTATTCCGGAATGGTTGCGCGATAAGAGGTCGAATCAGTCCGTTTGACGACATGCCAGGGGGAAGGAGGCGGTTTCCTACTGCCTGATTTTTTCTTCCGCCTCTTGTTTGGTCTTGCAGTCGATGCAAAGGGTTGTGACAGGGCGCGCCTTCAATCGCTTCACCGAAATTTGCCCGCCGCATGATTCGCAGATTCCGAATGTGCCCTCGTTGATCCGATCGATGGCCTCATCAATTTTTTTAAGAAGCTTTTGCTCGCGTTCGCGGAGGCGGAGAATAAAATTTTGATCCGCTTCCGCAGAGGCTTGATCCCCCAAATCAGTCAGCGTTTCATTCCCTTGATTCAGGCCGTTTCCAAGAATAACGCCGGCATCGGCCAGCAAGGCTTCCTTCTGTTTTTCGAGATCCTTCTTGATCTCTTCGTAGGGATTTGCCTTTTCTTTTTTCTTCGTTTTCATCCGTTTGTTCCTCTCCGATCCGATTGCCCTAAGCGCCTACAGCTTTAAAAAAGCAATTAGCAAAATAGTATAACAAAGAAAGAAAAGTGCGTCAAATATAAATTCTACGGCTCTCGAAGAAGGTGGCGGAAGACAATCAAGGTTGAAGGATAGGAGGGAGGGATCGGGATTGGGCGAAGAGGATGAGGAATTAATGATCCTCTTCTTGAAGACGTTTAATTTCTTTCTTAATCTCAATCTCTGCAAGCGGGGGAATTACTTCCCAAGTAACCTTTTCGATGATCTCTTTTAATTCCGACTTCATGGACGACTGGAGCATTCCCGGAAGGACCTCCCAAACGACCTTCTCGACGATTTCAGCGATATTTTTTTGGAGTGCCTTATTGATCTGCGATGGATCAAGTGGGAGGGGAGGAGCAGGAGGAGGGATCGGGTGCGCGTCCGGCAAGGGAGGGGCTGCGTCGGACGCGGGGGAAATCGGCGCTTCCCTTTCTTCCAGGGGATTCGGTTGAATCGATGCTTCTTGCATCGGGTCTGCCAAAGAGGGCTCTGGGAAAATCCCGGGAAGAGACTCCTCCAACTCCAGAGGGGCCGGCTCTTCCATGGGAGGGGGTGGAGGGGACGGAGTCGACTCCTGAAAATAATGGGTTTCTTCAAGAGATTCCGCACGGGACGCTTCGGCCGACTCCGCAGGCGCTGAAACCGGCTGCAAGGCGGCCGAATCGGTGAAAAATTGGGTTTCTTCCCCCATTTCTTGAGATGCCGAATTTGAGTCGACGTCCGAGGGGGGGGGCGGAGGCTCTAGAATGGTCTGTTCGGCTTCAATTTTGGCTTGGGCCTCTTCCGTCAGACTGCCCGGACTCGACCACCCGAGGAGCTCTTCAATTTTCACCGCCTCATTCCCGGAATTTGAAAAATGTTCCGCAAGGCTCGGTTCCTCTTTCTTTTGAACGGCACCAAGATCCATCATCACCGTTTCGGAGGCGCCGGTCTGGCGCTTGACCTCCTGGATCAATTCTCTCGAATCGATCGGTTTTTTCAGAAAGGCTTGAATCCCTGCGGACTGAAGCTGGGCGGGGTCATAGCTTTCAGTCGAATTGATCAGAAGGACGATCGGGATCTCCAGGAGGCTTCCCCGTTGCCGGATCTTTTGAACGAAGGTATAGATGTTAATCCCCTCGAGATTAAAGTCGGCCAGGATCAAATCGGGTTGATTTTTAAATGCGAGATCGAGGGCGGAGAGGCCGTTATCGATCGATGTGACATCATAACCCTCCTTCCGGAGGGTTAATTCGACCAGTTTTTGGACGGCCAGGTTATCATCGATGAGGAGCACTCTTCGGGGCATCTCGCCTCCGGTTTAGGGATGTACGGGGTTCAGATTTCAGGGACGGAAAAACGACCAAAAGCTACCATGGGATCTTTTTTTTGTCAAGGAATCGGCTGATTTTGTCTAGGAAAAACGATCAATTCCGAGGAATTCATTTCGAGGATATTTACTTTTTCAGATGCAGGGATGAGGAGAGCCCAAACCGGCGAACGACTTCGTCGACTTACGTCAAGGTTACAACGGGGCTGATGAAGTCTTGCCAGCCGAGATGGAGTTGAACTTCTCCGCCGGCCTCTTTTAAAACCTCTTCCGCCGCCTGGTAAGCGAGATGGGGAAGGTTGTTTTTCTGACTCAAGTGGGCCAAGAAGAGGGTCCTTAATTTGGGGTGTAGAAGGGATTGAAGCAGGGCACTGGAATCTTGGTTCGAGAGATGGCCCCGGTCGCTTGAGACTCTCTTCTGAAGATGCGGAGGATACGGCCCGTTGAGCAGCATGTGGGGATCGTAATTCGATTCGAGAATCAGAAGATCGCACCCCTTCATTGCATCCAAAGAAGGGGTCAGGCAGCCGAGGTCGGTCACCATGCCGGCCTTGTGCCAGTCGGTTTGGATCGTATACCCGACCGGGTCGGCGGCGTCATGAGAGATGGGGAAGGGGTGGATATGGAAAGGACCGATCCAGAAAGGAGACCCCGTCTCGAAGAGATGGATCGACATCGGGAGTTTTCTCAAGCTCTTGGCCGCCCGGCGGGTTTCCTCGTTGGCATAGAGGGGAACGTTGTACTTCAGGGCGAGGGGACCGGCCCCGTGGATATGATCATGGTGTTCATGAGTAATGAGGACCGCTTTAATCTGACGGATGTCGACCTGAATGGCGCGAAGTCGGGAGACGATCTGTCCCGCGGGGAGACCGGCATCGATCAAGATCCCCTCTCCCTCCCGCTTTCCATTCCCGGGGTGGCCGATATAGGCGGTATTCCCCCCGCTTCCGCTTCCCAATAGACAGACCCGCAACGCGATGACTCCCTCCGTTCTTGAGGAAGATAATGAATCGGCATCGGCTTGTCAAGGTGACGTTGACCGCGCTACGTATCCGTCGGTGGGGGGCATCGGCGGATTCCTGCGAAGCAGGAGCCGTACGGGGCCCGCAGATCAAAACATCAGCAGTAGTCGGTTTGTGAGCAGGCGAGGACCTGTTCTTCTCGGCTCATGTCCCGGTAGATCGTCACCCCCTTGCACCCTTCGCGATGGGCGAGAAGGAAGACCTTCTCCACATCCTCGGGAGTGGCTTCTCTCGGGAAATTGACCGTTTTGGAAACGGCATTGTCCGTATGTTTCTGGAAGGCGGCCTGGATTCGGATGTGGAATTCGGGGGAGAGATCATGGGAGGTTGCGAAGACCCGTTGAATTTCTTTGGGGACCTCGTCCATCCCCTTGACCGACCCGGTCGAAGCGACCCGGGCGATCAACGCCTCCGAGTAAAAGCCCCCGCGGCGGGCCGCCTCCACGAAGCGGGCGTTCAATTCTGGAAGTCGCATCCCTCCTAAAACCCGACGATAATAGGAGAGAGCATAGAGCGGCTCGATTCCGCTGGAGCAGCCGGCGATGACGCTCAACGTTCCGGTCGGAGCAATGGTGGTCGTGGTGGCGTTCCGAAGCCGGATCCCTTGGCGGGGATAGATGCTCTGATCATAGGCCGGAAAGACCCCCCGTTCCGTCGCCAGAGCGGCGGAGGCTTCTCTCGACTCTTTCCGGAGGAACGCCATGATCTCTTCCGCCAGCACCAGTGCTTCGTCGCTGTCGTAGGCGATATTCAACTCCGTCAGGAGGTCGGCGAACCCCATCACTCCCAGCCCGATCTTACGGGTCCGATAGGTGGCTTCGGCGATTTGGGGAAGAGGGTATCGGTTTTGATCGATCACATTGTCGAGGAAGTGGACCGATTTCCAGACCGTCTCCCGCAGCTTCGGGTAATCGACCCCCCCCTCTTTTTCTGAGCGCATCTTGACCAAGTTGATCGACCCGAGGTTGCACGATTCATAGGAGAGAAGCGGCTGTTCTCCGCAGGGATTCGTTGCTTCAAACGCGCCCAGCGCCGGGGTCGGGTTCCCCTCATTGATCCGGTCGATAAAGATGATTCCGGGATCTCCGGTCTTCCAGGCGGCCTGGACGATCTGGTTGAAGACCATCCGGGCCGGAAGACGACGGACCTCCTTCTTCGACCGGGGGCTGATGAGCGGATAGGCCTCGTCTTTCCGGAGCGCCTCCATGAATAGATCGGTGACTGCCACCGAGAGATTAAAGTTCACCATCTCCCGGGGATCTTCCTTGATGGTGATGAAGTCGAGGATGTCGGGATGATCGATCCGGAGAATTCCCATATTGGCTCCCCGCCGAGCTCCTCCCTGCTTGATCACTTCGGTCGCCATATTGAAGACCTTCATGAAGGAGACCGGCCCGGAGGCGATTCCCGATGTAGAGAGAACCGGATCGTTCTGGGGCCGCAGCCGGGTGAAGGAAAAACCGGTCCCCCCGCCGCTCTGGTGGATCAAGGCGGTGTCTTTGATGGCCTCAAAGATCGATTCCAGGGAGTCCTCCACCGGGATCACGAAACAGGCGGAGAGTTGCTGTAGTTCCCGGCCGGCGTTCATCAGCGTGGGGGAGTTCGGGAGGAACTCCAGGGATGAAAGAAGGTGATAGAAGGTTTCCGCCGTCTCCGCCGCTTGAGAAGCGGATTGATACCGCCGGTCCGCTTCGGCGATGTTATTCGCCACCCGGCGGAACATCTCGTCCGGTGTTTCGATCAGCCGGCCTTCCGGGTCTCTTTTGAGATATCGCTTCTCCAGCACGGTGATTGCGTTCTGGGAGAGGGAAGTGTGATCTTTTATAGGCATCTTTTAAATACCATCTGGATTCCACTGATACGATCATATCGGGGCGGAGGGGGGGAGTCAAGTCTCGAAAGGTTCTTTTTGGAACTCGACCTGATCCGCTCATGCGATCGCCTGTTTGACAGCGGTGCGTCGGGTCGATATGATAGCGGCGATCGATCGTTTAGGAGAGAAAGAAAATGAGTCGGAAAGTGTTTATCGTTTTGCTCGCAGCTTCGTTTTTGGTCGGTTGCAGTCAGTCGAAATCTTCTTCGGGGGCTGCATCGGGACCGGTTCCGAAAGCGCCGGCCGAGCTCGCCAAGGGCGAGGCGCTCTTTAATGCCCACTGCGCCCGATGTCATGGAGAGGGGGCAAAAGGGACCGATCATGGACCGCCGTTTCTTTCCAAAATCTATGAGCCGAATCACCACGGCGACGCCGCATTTCAACTGGCTCCGCAGCGGGGGGTGCGCTCCCATCATTGGAGTTTCGGCGATATGCCCAAGATCGAAGGGGTGCAGCCGGAGGAGGTCAACGAAATCATTCCTTATATCCGCTGGCTACAGAAACAGGCGGGAATCTTCTGATCCACCTGTAAGGTCTTATCGACGGCCGGTCGGACGGAGGGTCGGTGAGTGTGATGACATCGAAGCAAAGAGAGCGACTTGCTCCGCTTTTGGAGTCGTTTTATCGGAATCTGCCCTGTGTCGACCGAATCAAAGACGATCCGGTTGAGCTTCCCCATCGCTACACCGATCCGAGGGAGATCGAGGTGGTCGGCTGGCTCGCCTCTGCGCTTGCCTATGGTCGGGTCGATCTCTTTAAGGCGGCCGTCGAAAAAATTTTAGCTTTGATGGAAGGGGGGCCGTATACGTATCTGGCCCGGTTCGATCCCGATCGCGAGCGTCGTCGTTTCAAAGGAATTTACTACCGGCTGAATACCACCGACGATCTCTTCTGCTTTGTTTACTTGATGAGCCAGGTCATCCAGCGGTTCGGCTCGATCGGCCAGCTCTTCCGCTCCCTCTACAAAGAAGAAGAGGAGGATCTCGGCCCCACCCTCTCCCGGTTTATCGAGGCCGTCTCTTCCATCGATTCGCGTCCGATCTACGGGAAAAAAGGAGTTCCGGACGGCCTTCGCCAGCTTCTCTCTTCGCCCGCCCAAGGGAGCGCCTGCAAGCGGATGAATCTCTATTTAAGATGGATGGTCCGCCCCAACGACGGGGTTGATTTCGGGCTTTGGAAGGAGATCGCGCCGGCCAAGCTGATCATTCCGCTCGATACCCATATTGTCCGGATTGCCCGTTATCTCGGGTTGACGCGGCGAAAGAGCCCCGACTGGAAGAT
>SCUR01000422.1 GCA_004297235.1 Candidatus Manganitrophaceae bacterium
GACGCATGAAGGGGCCGCGGGGTCGCGCTCTTCTTTCGGCATCGACTCGGGCCGGGAGGGGTCCGACGCTCCGGCGGGGAGAGGACATCCCCCCAGGGGACATTCGGTGTAGCGCTTCTCTTTTTTATCGAGCATCCAGAGGAGATTTCGATCAACCCGCCCGATCATCGCCGAGGACGCCGGCTTTGAGAGATGCTTCATGATCGCCCCGGTGAATTGAAACTCCTGATCGATCCGCTGCATCTCCGGCCGGGTCCGGACGATTTCGGATCCCTCGGAGGCGAACATCCCCTTGAAACCGAAATTGTGAACGTACGATTCGACCACCGCCGTCGGATGCCGCGGCGCAGTATCCTCGACCACCACCTCCTTGCTGCAGGCGGCCAGCGCCACGCCGACGAACAAAATGAAGCCCCATTTTTTCATAAGCCCCCCTCCTCTCCACCCATCAAAAAAATGTCTTTCAATCTTAACATTCAAAAAGATGAAGTCAAGAAAAAGAGGAGAGGGGGGAGGGGCTGGCTTCCGGAAAACGCCGGAGACCCAGCCAGCCCCTTCGATGGGAGGGATGCAGGAGGCTGGAAACTAGAAGTAGTACATCAGCGCTCCGGTGCCGACCCAACCGTCGGCTTTCCGGTTTTCATCGAGGCGGGTATTTCCGCTCCGGCCGAATTCGGTATCCATGAAGATATAACGGATATCGGCATTGATGGCGAAATGCTCGCTGAACGGCAGCTCCAATCCGCCGCCGAGATGCCAGCCGAACGGCCGCTCCGTCTTATCCTTAAACCCGAGCGCCTCGATCTCGTCGGAGAAGTCGATCTTGGTATAGTACCATCCCCCTCCTCCGACGATGTACGGAGAGAAATGGGGAAGGATCGGCAGAAAAACAAGGACCGACGCGGTCAGCGGATAGGAGCGCTGATTGATCTCCCCGCTGAAGGCGGGCGAGGAGATGCTGAAGGTTTCCTCCGAACGGTAGTCGGCCGCCAATTCGAGGCCGAGGACCTCCCCGAGACGGAACCGCGCCTGTATCCCGCCGTACCAGGCGCCGTCGTCGGCATCCTTGCTCTTATAGAAACCGGCGCGGGGCCCGATCCCGAAGGTATTTCCGATATGATCGTCGTCTCCGGCCCAGCCGAGCTGCGGCAAGATCAGAAAGATCATCGACCAAATCAAAAGATATTTCTTTTTCATAATGTGATGTTCCCTTTCTCCCCCAAATTTCGTTTTAATGGAAGGTCTTATCAGCGATTTGCTCTGCCCCGATGACCTCTTCAGGGCCCCCTCCTGAAAAATGAGCGGGCCCTGCTTCTCATGAACAGAGAGTAAAAGAACGGGACCCACAGGAGGAGAAGATCTCCGAAATGGGATCGATCGAATGTTCCGCTCGACGCAGCGGGCTGAATGATTGCACAGCCGAAGCCGCCGTTGGATTGTTGCGCGTCGGAAGAGGAGGGAGGGTTACCGTTCCCGTCTCCCCCTCCGCCGCATCCCGGGCCGGCACATGGGGACGGCGCAATGGGAGCATCCGAGGAGGCCTCGTCGGCCCCGATGTCGGAGGCCTTTCCGAAGGGCCGGGCTTGCCCGTCGAAATCGACCGTCGGCGCGTTCGAGTCGGCCGCCTGATCCACGGCGGGCGATCCCGCCAGGAGATGATAATTTTGCGAAGCGGCATCGACATACTCCGGCGAGGCGAAGAGATCACCGGTCCGGTTGCCGGGAATTTGAGAAGCGGGATCGGCGGCGAGATCTTCGACGTCCTTGACGTTCTCGAAGAAAAGGTTATGGCCGACCTCTTTGAAGCGGTTGCCGCTGTCTCGATTCTGGATCGCCTTGTTCCACCGGGTCAGGATGTTGTTCTCGATGACCACGTTGGAGGACGTTCCGATCCCCGGGTTGCCGATCGCGATCCCGGCGACCGAGATGGTCGGAATTCCGTCGAGGGTATTGTTCACCACTTCGACTTGATCGGTATTATAGAGGAGGATGCCGGCCTGACCGGGGTGAAGCGATCCGTACAGAAGGTTGTTGATGATGCGGACCTGATAACCGTCGGAAAGAAAGATATGCTCGTTCCGATTATCGAAGATGTGATTTCGTGTGAGGACGATGCCGGGATTGCCCGTTTTGCCGGTATGGACGCCGATGCCGTGGACCGCATTCGAAATCGTGTTCCCTTCCACTTGGACACCGGTCGCGCGGCCCGTCTCCCCCAGGAGCGTGATCCCTTCTTCATATCCATAGGACACCCCCTCGGCCGAGATTCGGTTTCCGCGGATGACGGAGTCGGTAAACCCGTTCAACCAGACACCGTAGATACGCCGCGTGCTCGTCTCCGCATCGATCCTGCTGACCAGGATGTTCTCGTCGATCCGGACGCCCGTTCCAACCTGATCCCCTTGCTGGCTGTCGATGATCGCCTGCCCGGCCAGATCGGTCGTCCCGAAGGAAGAGAGGATGACCTGATTC
>SCUR01000423.1 GCA_004297235.1 Candidatus Manganitrophaceae bacterium
CGGCTTCTTCTCGGGATCTCCTCCATATTTCCGAACGAAAGGGGAAAGCTCCCGGACGTGGCGTTCGTGATCGCCCCGGAACCGGATGAAGTTGTCCCGAATGTTGGGGTGGTCTTCGAGGCCGTCGATGGCGGTGTTGTACGCACCGATGGCATTGTGGTCCGTTTCGATCAGGTCGTTCAAGGCTTCGACGATTTCGTCATCGCGCATAATGGCGCCTTTGTACTCCATGTCTGTTCCTCCTTTTTAAATCAAATCAGCTTAGGCCGCTTTCACCAGGAGATACTTATCTGGGATCTCGTGGAAATGTTTCCGGCACGATTCGCTGCAGAAATAGTAAATCCTTCCCTCAAACTTCAACGAGGTTGAAAGCTTTTCGTCGATCAGGACTCCGCAAACAGGATCTCGGCTCATTCCGTCCTCACTTAAATGGTTGATGCAGGCGCGGCCGCATCGCAAAGCGATTCGCGCCGAATGAAGAGAGAGCATCCTCCCCTGGCTGCTGCCGGACCCGTCCGATGGCTCGAAGGGGGAGCCAACGGCTGCAAGCCGATCGGTCCGCCAGCATTCCCGAAAAACTGCAAGCGGGGTGCCGTCGGAAAGAGCCGTTCAGATGGATCGGGTTGAGAGGGCCGGTGAAGGAAAAGTCATCGAACCCGCTTTCTTGTGTCGGACTGATACACATCCGGGGATGCGGTGAAATCGGGTGTTCTCTTTTTGCACAGTCGGGAAGATTACGGGGTCGGCTGCGGCTCCGACCGGTTTTTGGAGATCTTCCACCGAGGAAGGTTGTAGGTGATTCCGATGGGGGAGGGCTCAATGCCCTTGAAGCGCTTGTGAACGATCGGCAGGGCCATGGGGTAATATAAAAAGGTGTAGGGCTGGTCGTCCGCGATCAGCCGATGGACCTGCTGATAGATTTTCTTTCGCTCTTCCTGGTTGCAGGTCTCTCTTCCTTTGATCAGAAGATCATCCACCTGGGGGTTCCGATACGAGATGAAGTTGAATTCCCCTTCTTTGATTTTGGTGGAGTGCCAGATGGTGTAGATATCGGGATCGAGCCCGACCCCCCATCCCATGATCACCGCCTCGAATTGCTTTTTATCGATAAATTGGTGCAGCAGCGTTTGCCATTCCAAGACCCGGATCTCGACCCGGATGCCGATCTGTCTCAAGTCCCGTTGAATGATCTCCGCCGCTTTCGCCCGCTCGGCATTTCCTTGATTGGTGAGGAGGGTGAAGGCGAACGGCACCCCCTCTTTTTTGAGAAGACCGTCCTTGTCGGGACTCCAGCCGGCTTCGGCCAAGAGGGCCTTGGCTTCCTCGGGATTGTATTCAAGGTCTTTTACGTTCGGGTTAAAGGCCCACGACTCGGGGAGGTAGGGGCCGGTCGCCGGCTTGCCGAGCCCGAGGAGCACCCCCTGGATGATCGCGCTTTTGTTGATGGCGTGGGTGAGCGCCCGGCGGACCCGTTTGTCTGAAAACTTCGGGTCGCGCTGATTGTATCCCACATACGTATAGCTTAACGCCGGGTATTTGAACTTGGTGAACTCGGATTGAAAGAAGCGGTCTTCCGTCTGCTTCTGGTACTGGACCGGCGAGAGGCTCATCATATCGATGTTCAGCGCCTTTAATTCCAAAAACTGGGTCGCCGTATCGGGAATGAGCCGGTAAATGTACTCCTCGATTTCGGGCTTTCCTTCAAAATAGTCCGGGTTGGCCTTCACGACCACCTTCTGCCCCGTGACCCATTCCGAGAACCGAAACGGGCCGGTGCCGACCGGATTGCGGCTGAAGGGATCGGTGTTGAGATCCTTCCCGTCGAGCAGATGTTTGGGAATCATCCCCATCCCCCAGCTCTCCAGGCCGGGGGCGAAAGGCTCCCGATAGGTCACCCGGACGGTCTGCGGATCAAGCTTCTCCACCTTTTCCACACGCTCGAACCCGCTGCTGTAAGGGGTGACCGTCTGCGGATCGATGATCTTTTGATAGGTGAAGAGGACATCGTCGGCGGTGAATTCCCGGCCGTCGTGCCACTTCACCCCCTTCCGAAGGTGAAAGGTCGCCGAACGGCAGTCGGGAGTCATCTCAAACGACTCGGCGAGATCGCCGGTCAGACGGATGTTCTTGTCGTACTTCACCAGACCGTTGAAGACCAACCCGGTGATGTCTTGCGAGGCGCTGTCGGAGGCGAGCATCGGGATGAGCCGCTTCGGCTCGCCGATCGACGCCTCCGTGAGCGCGGAAGGATTCTTCGGCTCTTTCGGTTGCGTGCAGCCCCAGAGGAGCGCCAAAATGAAAAAGCAGAGCGCCGGTCTTTCAAAAATTGAAGGAAAGGTTTTTTTTCTCCAGAGAGCGATGGCCACTCCAATCACTGTACGGTCCACTCCGGGAATCCGAAAGAGGAATGCGGGAATAATGATCCTATCATAACCAATCCGCTCGCGCACTTTCATCTTTTTCAAGCGGAAGGGGTTGATCTTTCGACTTGAATCGAAGCTATTTCTTTGGGTTTCTATTCGAAATGAAAAGAGTTGAAACGGATCGGGCGAGTTCTCCTGAACTCGCCCGATCCAATTTAGACAGATGAAAGAGAAATGCTCAGATGCTTTGGAGTTTCATTTTCCGAAGAAAAGGCAGGGCCATCAGGGCTGCGCCGAGAAGCAAGAGCGTGCTCGGCTCGGGGACGCTCGCTCTGGCGGTCGTCACCCCAAGGTAGTCGACCTCCAGCCGCTCGGTCGTGTTTCCTCCAAAATTCTGTGTGTCGCCGATCTTAAAGTACCCGCCGGTGACGGCCTGATCAAAAACGAACCAGTAGGCCTGATCGATCCCCGGCGCGACATCGTCCGTCCCGAAGGTATTGGAGGCGAGAAGGGTCGAAGTCGTCGACGAGTTAAAGCCGTTGAAGAGTAAATCGGATTGCGTGCAGGCCGCATTGTAGCAGTAGCGGAGCGAGAAGGGATCCAGGCCGGCATCTTCGAAGAGGATCAATCCCGTAACGGGCACGCTCGTTGTCGCCGTGCGCAGCGTCACGGAGGCGCCGCTGGTGAAGTCGATGTTGAGCGCGGCATCTGCTTCCGGGCTGATCACGCCGACGTCGTCGAGCTTGGCAATCTCGCTGTTGATCCGGGAGGCAAGCTGACTGGAGGTGACCTCGTTGGGATCGACGGTGCCGGTGTTTGACTGATAATAAAAGCGGTCTGTGACCTGGATCGATAACCCGCTGACGGCCGTCGCGGAGGTGGCGACCCCCAAGCTGTTGAGCGACAGCTGGAATCCGGAGGCGCCGTTTACAGCGAACGGAGCGGTGGATGTGCTGGTGGGCGAAGACCAGTCGCCGAGCAGGTAGGCTTGAGAAATCGAAAGCGCCCACACCGGCATGGCCGCGCCGATCGTCAGGGTCACGGCGGCAACGACTGCCCACAATCGAACGGTTAAAAAGGTGAATCGGTGTTGTTCCTGTCCCATAGAAAGCGATCCGTGCAGCATGTATGCTCTTTAATTAAAAGTGATGGATTGATTCGGTAGAGGGATCATTCCCTCTATGCCCGGTGAGCCTTTCGAAATTACAAGAAATCAAACCGGATTGGGATAATCCTACGCCACAGGGTGAGAACCTGTCAATTAAATTCTAGTAAATTCTGACTACATCCTTGTCACATGTCGAAATAAATAGAGCCGAATATCACGTTGAAATAACTAATGAGAATCCAGGTGTAGCGCTGAATCGGAACCCAATTGCGGGGCGTTCTTAGGGCTGTACGGCTGGGGAGGGGAGGGTCGGTCCTAGAGAATGGATCGCACCACGCCGCCGTCTACCCGAAGCGCCGCGCCGTTGGTCGCCGAGGCGGGGCCGCTGCAGATGTAAACGATCATGGCGGCGACTTCGTCCGGCGTGGCAAAGCGTTTGAGGAGTGAGGAGGGACGGGCCGTCTGGAAGAATGTTTGCTCCATCGTTTGAAAATCGACCCCCCGCGCCTTCGCCATCTGCGCCACGAAGGTCGCGACCCCTTCGGAAGCGGTGGGACCCGGCAGGACGCTGTTGACGGTGATCCCCGTCCCCGCCGTCGTCTCGGCCAGTCCGCGCGCCACGGCGAGCTGGGCGGTTTTCGTGGTTCCGTAGTGGATCATTTCGGCGGGAATCTGAACGGCCGATTCACTCGAAATAAAGACGATCCGTCCCCAGTTCCGCGCGCGCATGCCGGCCAGGTAGTGGCGGGAAAGACGCACCCCGCTCAGGACGTTCGTTTCGAAAAATCGCAGCCAATCGGCGTCGGTGATCTTTTCAAAGGGCATCGGTTCGAAGAGGCCGACGTTGTTTACGAGAATGTCGATATCGGGAGCCTGTTCAATAAGCGAGTCGCATCCGGCCGCCGTGCTGAGGTCGGCCGCAACGCCGCGG
>SCUR01000424.1 GCA_004297235.1 Candidatus Manganitrophaceae bacterium
CCGATCTCGGCAATCCCGATCAGGGTGAAGCGCGTTGCACTCCCCGGCCCCGAATTTCCCGGTCTCCGCCCCGTTCTTCTTTGATGTGGTTCTTCTATTAGAGAAGGCGCTCTCCGCTTATTCCAAAAGAGAAGGGGCACCTCTCTTGCATTTCTTTTTCTGTCGGTGCCATTGACTCGGTCGCGGTGGGGAGAGGGGCTATCAAAAGTGGGATCATCCTTCTATTGGTTATCCTGATTACGGATAGGGTCATGGCGGCCACCATGACCTCCCGGCAGTCGGGAGTCTGGTCTTCCTCCTCCACGTGGATCGACGGCGTGGTGCCGGGCGACGGCGATGAGGTCGTCATTGCCGACGGCCACACCGTCGAGATCGATCAGGATATCGGGACGGAGAATGCCGGATTGAGGATGCTCCGCGTCGGGACGAAGAGCGGATCGGCCGCGCGGCTTCTCTTTGACGGGCGCAGCAGCAACCGAGGCGTCACGCTTCGATTCGCGAGCCAGGGAAAAAGCCGAGGGGTCGATGCCTTCGGCATTCAGTTTTTCGGGAGCGTCGATCTGGAAGGAACGGCCGATCATCCCCTGGTGATCGAGCCGGCGCTTCAAGATGGGAGGGCGATGACCTTTTTACAAAAAGATCCAAGCAGCACCCGCGTCGATTTGATTCTCCGCAACGTGACTTTTCGCTGGACCGGCGATGAAAACAGCGCCGGCATCGCTGTCGGCGGCGCGAGCCGCTCCGGAGAGCGGGTGATCATCGAGGGAAATCGATTCGAGGGATCGGGAGCGATTCAACTGGCCGGCGCCGACGGCGGCGGCGCGACGATCTCCGTCAGCAGGAATACGGCCGTCGATCACCGGGGCTCGTTCATCCAGTTTCGGGCCGCGCGGAATCTGCTGATCGATCGGAATCAGATCACGCTGGCCGCCTACCCGGGGGACCCGGCACAGGCGGCGATCGACAGCATGCAGGGAGATCAGGTCGGAACCGGGATTCGGATCGAGGCGAATGCCATCGTCAGCACGCTTGATGCCGAAAGCGGCACGCGGCGTCTTTATGCGGTTTGGTTGAACGGATTCACGAATAGCCGCATCGTTGGGAACCGAATCGCCGCGGAGCGCGTTGCCTACGGGTTCGAAGAAGGGATCACGGTGTTGGGAGGGGATGGGCAGGCGGCGAATCTGCGGGTGGATGGAAATACGATTACCGGCACGATTCACGGCATCGGCATCCACGCCGCCGGGAGCAACAACACCGGCATCGAGGTGACCCGGAACCGGATCTTCGATAACCGGAATGAGCACATTTTTATTTCGGAAGGACGCCAAATTAAAATCAACAACAACCTGATCTATGGGACGCTTCACAGCGGCCAGGCCGGCCTCCTCCTCTATAACACCGACCGGGTCGAGATCGTCAACAACACCCTCGACGGGACCCCTTTGGTTTCCACGGCCGGGATCGCCATCGGCAACCAGGGGATCGGGACGTCGACGAACGTGATCATCAAGAACAATCTCCTCACCCGATGGAGCAAAGCGATCCAGAACCGGCCGAGCGGGAACACGTTTCAGGAGGTCTCCCATAACCTTTTCTTTCAGAACGGGATCGATTATGATCTCACCCCCATCGGCGGGGCGGGGGCCGGCGATGTCGCGGGCGATCCGAAGTACGGTGATCCCTCTTCGAGCGAGTATCATCTTCAGGCCGGCTCGGCGGCGATCGACCGGGCCGCTTCGGCCGGGGCCCCTTTGGACGACATCGACGGACAAGCGCGTCCGGCCGGGGCGGGATTCGACATCGGGGCCGATGAGTTCTCGGCGCCCGCGACCGCCGATTTGGCCCTGACGATGAAAGCCTCTCCCGATCCGGTAAAGGTGGGAGGGCGGCTGACCGATGTCGTGACCGTCACGAATCTGGGGCCCGCCTCGGCCACCGAGGTGATCGCGATCTTGACGCTCCCCTCGGAGGGGACCTTGCTTTCCATCGCGGCCGATCAGGGAGGATGCGATCCGGCCGGGCGCTGCACTCTCGGAACGCTGGCAGCCGGAGCGCAGGCCACGATCACGCTGGAGATGACCGTGAGTTCGGTCGGACCGATCGTCAGCGCGGCCCATGTGGCCGGACGGGAAGCCGATCCCGACGTATCGAACAATGAGGCGACGGCCGCCGCCCTCTCCGCCGCTTCGCGCGCCGATTTGCAGGTGGTCCTGACGGAAAGCCCCGACGCTGTTCCGGCCGGCGGGAGTTTCACCACCACGGCGATCGTCACGAACCTCGGCCCGGATCGCGCCGAGGAGGTGGTGCTGACCGACACGCTTCCGGCCGGGACGGCGGTGGTTCTTCCGGTTCGAGCCAGCCAGGGGGAGTGCGCGGTCTCGACGCAGATCGTCTGCAGCCTGGGGGGATTGGAGAGCGGCACCGCCGCCACGGTTGAGATGACCTTCCAGGTCCCGACCCCCGGCACTTACCGCAACACGGCGACCGTCGCCGGAGCGGACGAAGATCCCGACTTGACCAACAACAGCGCTTCGGAGGAGAAGGCGGCCGTTTCAAAGGGGGGAGCTCCCCCCTCCGATTCCTCCGGTTCATCTCATGGTTTCGGCTGCGGCGCGGTTCAATCGGCCTCCGAAGAGCGGGGTTTTCGCCGATCGGATCTCGGAGATCTCCTTCTGCTCTTTTGGCCGCTCCTTCACCTTCTTTTCAGAAGATCGACGAGGGGTTTCTCTCTTCTGAACGGGAACGCGCGTTGGATCGGGGTGCTTTTGCTGGCTCTCCTCCCGCTCGAAGCCGGAGCGGCGACGATCACCTCGGCCCGCAGCGGTCCCTGGTCGTCCCCCTCCACCTGGGGGGGAGGACAGGTGCCGGGGGACGGCGATGAGGCGATCATCGCCGAAGGGCACGCCGTTCAGATCGACCGCGACATCGGCACGGCGGCGCAAGGGCTGCGGATGCTCCGGGTCGGCACCCGCAACGGGTCGACCGCGGCGTTGAAGTACGACGGGAACACGGCGGCCCGGGGGGTGACGATTATTTTCGGAAGCACCGGGAAGACGGAAGGTCAAGATGCCTTCGGGATTCGATTCTGGGGAACGGTCGATCTGCAAGGGACCGAGGCGAAAACACTGACCTTGGCGCCGCGGGTCGAGGACGGCCGGGCGATCACCTTCATCCGCAAGGAGAGCGGGAACACCCAGGTGAATCTCACGCTGCGCAATCTGGCGCTCCGGTTTCTCGGGGATGAAGAGCGGCCGGGGATCGATGCGTCGGAGGGATCGCGGGTTTCGATCAGCGAGTGCCGATTTGAGCAGTCGGGTTCGATACAGCTGGCCGGCGCGGATGGGACGAGCGGAGCGGTCTCGGTCAGCCGGAATACCGCCGTCGGACAGAAAGGGCCGTTCGTCCGGTTCCGGGCCGCGCGAATGGTCC
>SCUR01000425.1 GCA_004297235.1 Candidatus Manganitrophaceae bacterium
TGCTCGGCGCGCATGAGTTTCTGGAGCGGAAGCAGCATGTCCAACGCCTCTCGCGCGCCTTCGGGGAGTGGATCCCCGGCATGGTGCCGCAGGTGCTGGCGTTCACGACCTTTATCGGCGGGACGATCCTCCTCTTTTCGGGAGCGACCCCTCCGGTCGGCCTGCGGATCGGCTGGCTCAGAGAGCTCCTTCCCTTGCCGATTCTTGAGCTCTCTCATTTTTTAGCAAGCTTGGTCGGCCTCGGTCTGCTTTTGCTGGCGCGCGGTCTTCAAAGAAGACTCGACGCCGCTTATCATCTGTCGCTGGCCCTGCTGGGGGCGGGGATCGTCTTCTCCCTGCTCAAGGGTCTCGATTATGAGGAGGCGACGATCCTGGCGGTGATGCTGGCGGCGCTCCTCCCCTGCCGCCGCTATTTTTACCGGAGGGCCTCGCTGATCTCCGAGCGATTCACCCCCGGGTGGATCTCCGCCATCAGCCTGATTCTGCTCGGGTCGGCGTGGCTCGCCGTCTTCTCCTCCAAACACCTGGAGTATTCCGGCGAGCTCTGGTGGCGCTTTACCTTTTCGGGCGACGCCCCTCGATCGCTTCGCGCCACCGTCGGCGCGATCAGCGCAGCCGTTCTCTTTGGGGTGATCCGTCTGCTTCGCCCCGCGCCGCCGGAGCCGACGCTCCCGCGCAGAGAAGATTTGGAACGGGCCCGATCGATCATCGCGCAATCTCCCCGGACCGCCGCAAACCTGGCGCTCCTCGGAGACAAAGAGCTTCTCTTCAGCAGGAGCGGCCGCGCCTTCGTGATGTATGCCGTCGAGGGGCAAAGCTGGGTGGCTCTGGGCGATCCGGTCGGCCCTGAGAATGAGATGGATGAATTGGTCTGGCAGTTCCGCGAGCGCTGCGATCTACATGGCGGCTGGACCACCTTCTATCAGGTCGGGCGAGATTTCCTCCCCCTTTATCTCGACCTGGGGTTGACCCTGTTGAAGCTGGGCGAGGAGGGGCGGGTGCCGCTCGTTCCCTTCTCTCTAGAAGGACGGGAGCGCCGGGGATTTCGTCACACGCTTCATCAATTGGAGCGGGAAGGGTGCGAGTTTGACCTGATCCCCGCCTCGGAGGTTCCGCTGCTGCTGCCGGAGATGAAAACGATTTCCGACGCATGGCTCGCGCACAAGCAGACGAGGGAGAAGCGCTTCTCGCTCGGATTCTTCAATGAAGATTATCTGAAGCAGTTCCCGGCGGCGGTGGTGCGAAGAAAAGGAAAGCTGATCGCCTTCGCCAATGTCTGGCTCGGCGCGGGAAGGGAAGAGCTCTCGATCGATCTGATGCGCTACGCGCCGGAAGCCCACTCCGGCGTGATGGACTTCCTTCTGATCCAGATGATGCTTTGGGGACAGAAAGAGGGCTATCGATGGTTTAATCTGGGGATGGCCCCGCTCTCGGGGCTGGAGGGCCACGCGCTCGCCCCCCTTTGGAATCGGGTCGGAACCTGGATCTACCGCTATGGGGAACACTTCTACCACTTCCAAGGTTTGCGGGAGTACAAAGAGAAGTTCGGCCCCGAGTGGGAACCGCGATATCTCGCCTCGCCGGGAAGTCTCCTGCTCCCCCGCATTCTGACCGATATTGCCGCGCTCATTGCAGGGGGATGGAAAGGAATCGTCGCGAAGTAATTTCGAGCCGTCTATCGCAGGCGGCTCCGAGAATAAAACCCGAGCAGCGGGAGCGAAATTGAGGAGATAAGGAAATGCATCTTTTGGAAGAAATCGGCCGCCAATCGAAGGGCCGTTTGATATTCATCGGACTCTCTCTCGTCCTTTTCCTGGGGATCGCCGATTTCCTGACCGGCCCCGATCTCTCTTTTCTTATTTTTTATCTAATCCCGGTTTTTCTGGTCACCTGGTTCGTCGGGGGGAGAGCGGGCGCCCTGATGTCATTGATCAGCGCGACCGTCTGGTTTTCCGAAGATGTCCTGTCGCGCTCTTCCTATTCCCATCCGCTCATCCCTTATTGGAATGCGGCGGTCAAGCTCGGCTTTTTCTTGATCCTGACCGACTTTCTCTCCAGGCTGAAAGCCGGATTGGAACGGGAGAAAGCGCTGGCGCGAAGCGACGAGCTGACCGGGGCCGCCAATCGGCGCGCCTTCCTGGAGTCGGCCGCGATCGAATTGTATCGATCTCGAAGGTATCGGCATCCCTTGACCTTTGCTTATCTCGACGTCGACAATTTCAAACAGGTGAATGACCGCCTCGGCCATTCGGCGGGAGACGCGCTGCTGCGCGCGATGACGCAGACCGTTCACGATCACCTCCGGGCGATCGATCTCTTCGCCCGGCTCGGGGGGGATGAATTCGGCCTCCTTCTTCCGGAAACAGGGTACGGGCCGGCTGAAATCGTTCTGCGAAAAATTCAGGAGAGCCTTCTGATTGCGATGGAGAAGAACGGATGGCCGGTGACCTTCAGCATCGGGGCGGTCACCTGGACCGCTGCGCCGGCCGCGATCGATGAGATGATCCAGGTCGCAGACGGCCTGATGTATTCCGTCAAGAACGGAGGAAAAAACCAGATTCGGCATGAACAATTGGAAGAGCCGCCCCGCTAAATGAACGCCGACTCCTTCGACGTTGAAAAATAAAAAAGGCGGGAGGAATCGATTCCTCCCGCCTTTTTTCTAAAACAGATCGCCGACTGCTTACTGAATGATGGTCAGCTTGATCTCATTCGAATTTCGGACGGAGATCAGCCCCGCCAACGTCTTGGCAATATTCACGAACGCTTGAGCCTGTGGAGAGGCCGGATCGGCCACCACGATCGGCAGGCCGGTGTCCCCCCCTTCTCGGATGGCCGGATCGATCGGAACCTCTCCCAAGAAGGAAACCCCCAGCTTCTCGGCCGCCAGCTTTCCGCCGCCGCGGCTGAAGATCTCGGTCTTCTCATGGCAATGGGGACATTCGAAGAAGCTCATGTTCTCGACGATGCCGAGGACCGGGACATGGACCTTCTGGAACATCGCCAATCCCTTTTTGGAATCAAGCAGTGCGACATCCTGAGGGGTCGTAACGATGACGGCGCCGGTCAGCGGAACGAGCTGCGCGATGGAAAGCTGCGCGTCGCCGGTTCCCGGCGGAAGATCGACCAGCAGATAATCGAGCTCCCCCCAAATCACGTCTCTCAAGAACTGCATGATGGCGCCGTGGACCATCGGCCCCCGCCAGATCATCGGCGTGTCGTCCGGAACGAAGAAGGCCATCGAGATCAGCTTCACCCCGTGGCTTTCCGCGGGGAGGAGCTTTTCCCCCTCCGGCTTGGGAGGGGTCTTGATCCCCATCATCAACGGAACGTTGGGACCGTAGATATCGGCATCCATCAACCCGACCCGGGCGCCGGTCTGCGCCAGGGCCACCGCCAGGTTGACGCTGACGGTCGACTTGCCGACCCCCCCCTTGCCGCTGCTGACGGCGATCGTATTCTTGACGCCGGGGATGAAGTTCTCTTTCACCTGACTTTTTCCGGCGGTCACGTTGGCCGTGTAATGAACGTCGATCTTCGCGACTTCAGGAACGTGCTGACGCAGCGCCTTCTCCGCGCGACGGGTGATCTCATCCTTCAGCGGGCAAGCCGGCGTGGTTAAGACGACGGTGAAAGAGACGTCATCCCCATTCACCCGGACCTCTTTCACCATGTTCAACGTGACGATATCTTTGAACAGCTCCGGCTCAATCACATGACTGAGCGCCTGCATCACCCGCTCTTCGGTTATCCTTGCCATCGTTCCTCCCGCGGCCTCCAAAAGGCCAAATTTTTCCCCAGTATAACACACCCGAAGGAACGTTTGTAAAGAGGAAGAATGCGGTGCCGGTCGATCGACTTGAAGGGTCGTCCGAGCCGCCGTTTTTCGGCCGGTCGGCGGCTCGGAGAATTACCGTCTTGAATGTCTCGTTCTCTTCCTCAACTTTCGGTACTTATGTTTCCGCATCTTCTTTCTTCGTTTCTTGACGACACGCGACATACATTCTCCTTATTGATTATATGACGGATCTCTCCATTCAACCCGCCTGAAGCGGAATCTTGCCTCGCTTTTCTCGAACAATCAGTACAGGGCACTCTCCGTATTCCATCACTTTGAGAGGAACGCTTCCCAAAAAAAACTTCCGGACGGCGGAGCTCCCGCTCGCCCCCATCACGACGATATCGTGATCCTTCGCCTCGGCGGCGATCTCCTCGGAAGGATGGCCGACGCGAACCTTCACTTTGGCCTCAATCCCCATCTGCGCCAGAATCATTTCGGCCCGCCGCGCGCTCTGCAACGCCTCATCGCGCCGGGACTCCTCTTCCGCCACCGAGAGGATCGTCACCTTCGCCCCCAAGACCCGGGCCATTTCGGCCCCCGAGATCTCCGCCTGCTCCGACAAATCGGAGCCGTCGGTGCAGAGAAGGAAATTGTGATCCCGCCGTATATTCTTCGCGATCAGCACGCTGCAGGTCGCCAAATCGGCGACGCGCAGCGCGGTGCTTCCGACGAAATACCCGGCGAGACCGCGGCGTCCGTGAGAGCCGAGGATGATCAGATCGTACCCGCCGACCTCGGCCTCCTCTAAAATCTGCTCGACCGGATCTCCCTCGCGGAGACGAAGCCGGACGTTCTCTCCGCCGGCCCCGACCAGGTGGAGCTCGGTCGCCCCCTGGACCCCCCCTTCAAACGCTCGGCTGTGCGTTTCTTTGGAAGAGGGGGTGAGCCCCACCTCATCCAAAATCTCCCGCGCCCGGGTCAGGTAATCGATGCCGGGGATATCGAGGTCCCAGGAGGTCAGCTTCTTACGGGTGGTCGTCAACTGCACCCGCTCCGACGAGGAGATCGGACGGCGGACATGCAGCACGCTGGCGTCGGCGTTCATCTCCTTCGCCAGCCTTCCTCCGAAACGGATCGCCGCCTCCGCGTGTTCTTCGCCGTCGGTGCACATTAAAAATTTCATTTTGGCCATGGTCAGAGTCCAAGGATCCGCCAGTATCCCGCGCTGATCAGAAGAAGGAGCATAAGAGAGATCAAAACCAATTTCCAGCCGGCCTTGAGAAAGTCGGTTCGATTCAAATAGCCGCCGCCGTATACGATATTGCAGGACGGAGAGGCAACGGAGGTCAAATAAACAAAGGAGGTCGAAATCACCGTTACAAATCCGGCCTCAATAATCGAGGTGCCTGAAAGACTCGCGATCTGGAGCGTGATCGGGCCGAGCATTCCGACCGTGGCCCCGCTGCTCATCAAGGAGGAGAGGGTGATCGTCATCAGACTGATCGCCACCAGCAGAGGAACGCCCCGGTGAATACCGAACGGCTCCACCCAGATCAGGAACGACTTCGCGATCCAATCGGCCACCCCCGATTGCTTCATGACAAGACCGAGGGAGATCGCCCCGCCGTAGACCAAAATGGTTCCCCAATTGACGTTGTTATTTAAATCTTCCCAGCGAACCACGCCGGCCACCATGAACAAGAGCACCCCGATCAGCGCCGTAATGCCGAGACCAATTCGACTGGAGATCGTCATCCACATCAACACCGTTAAAAAGAAGATGCCGATCGTGATCCAATCCTGCTGGGTGAGCCGCCCCTCTTCCTTCACCTTCTCCCGAAGCGCGGCGATCGCCGGAGAGAGATCCTTCACCTCCGGAGAAAACGAGCGATAGAGAATGAGTGCGACGATCGGGACTTCCAGCAAAATGATCGGATAAGCGGCGACCACCCACTGGAAATAGGTCAAATTGATCCCGAACAGTTCCTTCCAATAAGCAAGCATGATCGCATTTCGCGCCCCGCCGGAAGGGGTTCCGACCGCCGCGATCATCGCCCCGTAGGCAATCGAGAGCATGATCAGAATCGAGAGGTTCTTGACCTTCTTCCGATCGTCCGAAGTAAACTTGATCAGCGCCACGCCGACCGGCAACATCATCGCCGACACGGTATGCTCTCCGATAAAAGAGGCAATGACGGCGGAAACGGAAATCAATCCAAGAACAATTCGCTCGATTCGAGGTCCGGTCAACCGGACAATCGCCAGGGCGATCCGCTTGTCGAGATTCTGCTTCACGATCGCCGCGGCGATCATGAGCGACCCCATGATAAAGAAGACGGAGTCGCTCATAAACGATTGGGCCACGCCGGTCGGCTTTTCGAGCCCCAACAGCACTTCGGAGACGGCGATGAAGAGAGCGACGCCCGGAAGCGGCACCGGCTCCGTCATGAAGAAAAGAAATGTGACGACCACCAGCGCCAGCGCCCGCATGCCGATCGGCGTCAGGCCCTCCGGAATCGGGAGCGTCAGGATCACAAGACCGACAAAGAAACCGATGAAGATCCATTTGCGCTTAAGCAGTTCTGAAACAATGGCCATTCAGGGACCAAACAATCGCGGCGCGATCAGAAATTTTTCTATCTAACAAGAATACGCAAAAAAGTCAATCGATAAAGATAACTTGACCCCCCTCTCCATCCCACATTATAATCTGGTCGTTGTCTTTTATTCGTCGGATCCATTACATTCAACGAGGAGAAATGCCCATTCAGACGAACCGGCTCACCCTTTTTCGAAAAGCGCTTACAGAAGAAAGTCGAGGAGACACCCCGCAGGGCGGCGCGATCGGTGCGTCCGGCCGGCCTCTTCCTCGCACCCGATGGCTTCTTCTTTTTCTCGTTTTTTCCTTTGTCGGAGCCTGCGCGAGCGCGCCGGCAAAACCCTCCCCCGTCGCCGAGCAGGTCGATCGGATTCGGCAGGCCCTGGCGAGTATAACAGAATCGTATGAGAAAAAAGACGAAAAAAAATTCTTATCGAATCTAGACCCCTCGTTCAAGTCCCTTCCGATCTTCAAAGAGCAGGTCCTCAAAGACTTGACCACGTTTTCCGAAATCGACCTCGACGTGAAGGTCGATCGCGTCGAAGTTCGCGAAGGGTCGATCTCGACCGCCGTTCACTGGGGGGGCGTCTGGAAAACCGCGCCGGGAGCCCTTCCCCTTGAAAAGAAAGGCCATGCTCTCTTCGTCTGGTCGACCGGGGAAACCCCGCTTTTATTGGAGATCCGGGGCGATCCCCCCTTCGGGGTTTTCCAGGGAGGGATCTAGTGGCCGGACGCTCTAAATCGACTTCGCCCGTCACGACCGATTTCCTGATCATCGGAAGCGGGGTCGCCGGTCTTCGCGCCGCGATCGAGGCCAGCCGGTACGGAAAGGTCACCGTCCTGAACAAAGGCTGGCGGAACGAATCGAACTCCGCCTTTGCACAGGGGGGGATCGCCGCCGCCCTCGGCGAGGAGGGGGAGCAGATCCAATCCCATATTGAAGACACGATCGACGCCGGCAAGGGTCTTTGCCGCCCGGAAGCGGTCCGGATCTTGGTGGAAGAGGGGCCCCAGCGAATCCACGAGCTGATTGCGTGGGGGGCGGAGTTTGATAAGGTCGGCGATCGATATGCTTTTGCTCGGGAAGGAGCGCATCGCCACAGCCGTATCCTCCGCGCGAAGGGAGATGCGACCGGAAACGAAATCGTTCGAACGCTGGTCC
>SCUR01000426.1 GCA_004297235.1 Candidatus Manganitrophaceae bacterium
ACGGTAGACGGAGAAATAAACTTATACGCGGGTGGACAGACTGCAGAGAATCGCAGATTCGGAATTTATAACACTGGTACGACCTTTAGAATCCGTGCGCTGAATGATGCTTATAATAATGCGGCAGATGCTTTAGTGATCACCAGAAGTAATTTATCAGTTTCAAATATTTATTTTCCTAACGGCAATGTCGGCATCGGAACGACTGGACCAGGACATAAGTTAGAAGTGAATCAATCAACAGATGACAAACTAGTGGCCTATTTTAAATCAACCGCGCCTACGATCGGGAGCAAAGTAGGAGTTTTAATTGATGCCGGTTCAGATGCTTCTGATTATGCTCTCTACCTCAGAAATGCGACTGGTTCTTTGGCGCATATGATTGTTCGAGGAAACGGAAACGTCGGCATCGGGACGACAAGTCCTGGAGAGAAATTACATATCGCAGGAAATATTGACACAACAGATGGCGCAGATAGAAAGTTAACATTAAGATCTTCGACAAATTATAATTATGCGCTACAAACGACGGGAAATAACTTTCAGATAATAGAAGCACCAGGTTCAAGTAATGCTGTGAGACTTCATATAAGTTATCCAAATGGCAATATCGGCATCGGCACCTCAACGCCGGATTCTACCAAAAAGCTTCATGTCGCTGGGGATGTCCGTATCGATGGCAACATCGCCGCCAAATATCAGGATGTCGCCGAGTGGGTCACCTCCCCGAAAGCAATGCCGGCCGGAACAGTGGTCATTCTTCATCCGGAGCAGACGAATCAGGTCCTTCCCTCCATGAAGGCTTATGACACTCGGGTCGCAGGCGTCATCTCAGATATGCCGGGCCTCCTTCTCGGAGAGGCCGGAGACGGCAAAGTCAAAGTCGCCACCACCGGCCGGGTGAAGGTAAAAGTCGATGCCACGAAGAAACCGGTCCAGGTCGGCGATCTCCTCGTCACCAGCGACAAAGAAGGAGTCGCCATGAAATCGGAGCCGCTTGATCTCGGCGGGGTGCCGATCCACCGCCCCGGCACATTAATCGGCAAGGCGCTGGAGCCGCTGAAAGAGGGAGAAGGAGAGATCTTGGTGCTGCTCAGTTTGCAATAGATATTGATCTCCTCTCAATCATGAGGAACTGAATTAATTCAATTGAAGATTAAACTTCTCTAAGGCTTTCGACTAATTCCAGGCCTCGTTTTCCCTTAGAAGTACGGTGAGGGAGCGGAGGCCCGTTCATTCCCTTTGTCGGTCCCTCCCCATTTGACATTGCTGTCAAATTCCTTATAATAGATAAGAAATTTGATCTCTTACATAAGGGTTTCATGTTTAAATCCTATTTCTGGCTTTTGCATCTGGCGATGATTGCGGCGGGGTCGTATTTTATCGCCGATATGGCGAATGTGGCCATCGGCTCGCGGCTGGAGGCGTCGATCGCGGTTCCGAAGGGGGCCAACCCCGGCGCCGTTTCCGCGGTTGCGTCGAAAGGGGGCCGAGACTATAACGCCATCGTCGAAGGAAACATCTTCAATTCCAAGATGCGGGGAAAGAAACCGGAGACGCCGGTGGGGTCGAACCAGGCGATGCCCGAGGCGGCGCTCCCCAGAGTTCCCCTCAATCAAACCCTTCTCGGAACGATGGTCGGAAATGACGAGGAATCGTACGCGGTGATCGAGGACAGCAAGACCCATGAGCAGCTCCTCTATCGCGTCGGCGATCTCATCGGAGAGGATGGAAAGATCGCGAAGATCACCCGCAATAAGGTGGTCGTCCGCCGGGGAGGGGAGAATGAGATCCTGGAAGTGTCCCTCTTCCCCGAAGAGAATAAACCGGTGCCGCACGCCGCGCAGACCGCGTTGACCCCCGCCGGACCGACCGGAAACAATGTCCGCCCGGCCGGGAAGAATCGTTGGGTGGTCGATCGACGCGAGATTGAAAACGCGGTCGACAATCTTCCCCAGCTCCTGACCAAGGCCCGCATCGTTCCGAACTTCAGCGACGGCAAGCCGGACGGGTTCCGGATCTTCGCCATCACCGAAGATTCCCTCTACTCCAAGATCGGTCTCCAGAACGGAGACATCCTCCACCGGGTCAACGGCATCGAAGTGAAAGATCCTCAAAACTTCATGAAAGTCTTCGAGCAGCTCAAAGATGAGAGCGCGATTACCGTCGACCTGGTTCGCAACAACCAAAAGGAGACCCTCAGCTACGAAATTCGATAGGGAAGGCTTATGAAGAGACGCCTTACGGCCTGTCTCACGCTCTGGACTATTTTTGTGATCGCGATCTCTGGGCCCCTTCCCCTCCGGGCCCAAGAGCTGGACAAAGTCCCGGAAAAAGAACGTCCCGCTCCGAAAGAAAAGCTCATCACCCTCGATTTCAATAACGTCGATCTCCCCGTCTTCGTCAAGTTCGTCAGCGAGCTGACCGGCAGGAATTTCATCATCGATGAACGGGTGAAGGGGAAGGTGACGATCTTCTCCCCCTCGAAAGTCCCCGTCGACCGTGTTTACGATATCTTCCTCTCGGTTCTGGAGCTCAAAGGGTTCAGCGTCGTTCAGAGCGGGCCGGTCTATCAGATCGTGCCGTTCGCCGAGGTCCCTCCCGATCGCGCGGTCCATGTCTATACCTTGGAGAACACCCAGGCTGAAGAGGTGGCGAAGGTCCTGCTCGGATTGGTGGCGCGGACCGCGGGCCCCGCGCGCCGGACGGCGCGGCCGACCGGAGAGCTGACCGGGACGGTCCAGATCCTCTCGGACAAAACGACCAACAGCCTCATCATCACGGCGACCGACGAAGATTATGAGATTCTAAAAGAGGTGATCCAGAAGCTCGATATGAAACGGCGCCAGGTCTACGTCGAGGCGGTGGTGCTGGAGATGGCGGCCGACAAATTGCGCGAGCTCGGGACCGATCTCGGCGCGGTTTTCGGCTACACGACCAACGACGGAAACCTCGCCGCGATCGGCGGGTTCAATCAGAATCCGAACGACCTGATCGATCTGGCGCGGGTGCCGGGGGTGCAGGTCGGGACGGTCAACGTCCGGGCGCTGTTGCGGGCCTTGCAATCCAATACCGATGTGAACATCCTCTCGACCCCGCAGCTTTTGACGAGCGACAACCAGAAGGCCGAGATCGTCGTCGCCCAGAACGTCCCCTTTCCGGGGGCGCAGAGCCAGACGGTCGGCGGCAACGTCCAGACGACGATCGAGCGAAAAGATGTCGGGATCATCCTTCGCCTCACGCCGATGGTGCTGGAGAACGATCTGGTGAAGCTCGACGTCTACCAGGAGATCTCCTCGGTCGTCGACACGGCGCAGACGGTGGGGACGACCGTCCTCGGCCCGACCACCAACAAGCGGTCGGCGAACACCACGGTGATCGTACACGATGCGCAGACGGTCGTCATCGGCGGATTGATCCGCGACAACGTCATCGTCACGCAGCGAAAGGTGCCGCTGCTGGGGGATATCCCGCTGCTCGGCTGGCTTTTCAAATTTCAATCGCGGCGATTCGAGAAGACGAATCTCCTGATTTTCCTCACCCCGCATCTGGTCCGGGATTCGCAAGACCTCGATGTCATCCGGGGGAGAAAGATCGAGAAGGCGACGGCGTTTATGGAAGACAACCACGTGGAGCGACGCGAGGTCCGCGAAGAATTCTTCAAGGAAATGGTCAACCTTCCGCGATAGCGGTGACGCCTAAGTCGGTTCGTCATTGCGAGCGTAGCGAAACGATCCTCTTTGACCGAAGCGTGCCGCGCTCCCTTCGGTCGCTCGCAATGACCCATTCGACAGTTCGATTTCTGGAAAGAACGATCATCGAATGATGACGGATTATGGAATGAGGTTTTATTTTGGTCTATCCGAAACGCCCGCTCATCGGGCAGATTTTGATCGAAAAACATGCGTTGACTCCCGCGCAGCTCGAAGAGGGGCTTCGCCTCCAGAAAGAGCAGGGGGGAAGGATCGGAGAGATCCTGGTTCGATTGAAGCTCCTCACCGAAGACGCCGTTCTGGAAGCCCTCTCTCAGCAATGGCAACTCCCTTACCGCTCCTCGCTTGATCCCAAAGAAATTGAGCCTCAGCTGGCGGAGAAGGTGCCGATCTCCTTCGCGAAGCGATACGAACTGCTCCCCTTCAAGCGAAACGGCAAAGCGGTTCAGGTCGCCGCCTCGAACCCGCTCCACCTCGGCGCGCTGGATGATCTGCGCCTCCTTCTGGGAGAGCCGATCGAAGTGGTCGCCGTCCCCTCCCGCGTCGTCGTCAGCAGCATCAACTACGTCTATGAGCGGGCGACCGCCGGCGCCGAACAGGCCATCTCGGACTTGGCCGAGGGGGAGAGCCTGAGCGCGTTGGCGGAGGAGCTGGCCGAGCCGGAAGATCTCCTCGACGCGAGCGATGAGGCGCCGATGATTCGCCTCGTCAACTCCATTCTCTTTCAAGCGGTGCAGCAGCGCGCTTCCGACATTCATTTCGAGCCGTTCGAAAAGGAGATTGCGATCCGGTATCGGATCGACGGCGTGCTCTACAATATCCTCGCGCCGCCGAAGCGGCTGCAGTCGTCGCTGATCTCCCGGATCAAGATCATGGCGGGGATGAACATCGCCGAGAAGCGGCTTCCGCAGGACGGGCGGATCGGCCTGAAGATCGGCGGACGGGAGATCGACATCCGCGTCTCCGATGTGCCGACGGCGCACGGCGAGCGGCTGGTGCTCCGGCTTCTCGACAAGACGAGCATCCTGCTCAACCTGGAAGACATCGGCCTCTCGCCGGGCGAATTGGCGACGATGGACCAGTTGATCCAGATGGCGCACGGAATCATTCTCGTCACCGGGCCGACCGGGAGCGGGAAGACGACGACCTTGTATGCGGCGCTGAGCAAGATCAACTCGCCCGATAAAAACATCATCACGATCGAAGATCCGATCGAGTATCAGCTGAAGGGGATCGGCCAGATCCAGGTGAATCCGAAGATCCAGCTCACCTTCGCGAGCGGGCTCCGCTCCATCCTCCGGCAAGACCCGGATGTGATCATGGTGGGGGAGATCCGCGACACCGAAACGGCGGAGATCGCCATCCACGCCTCGCTCACCGGGCATCTCGTCTTCTCGACCCTTCACACGAACGACTCCGCCGGCGCAATCACCCGTCTTTTGGACATGGGAATCGAGCCGTTCCTCGTCTCCTCTTCGGTCGTCGCCATCGTGGCGCAGCGGTTGGTGCGGCAGATCTGCCCGGAGTGCCGCGTCTCTTATCGTCCCACCGCGGAGGAGCTCTCCAAGCTCGGGATCAAGCAGGGGGGGGCGAATCTCGCCTTTTATCGCGGGAGAGGATGCGCCCATTGCATCAACACCGGCTACCGGGGCCGGTCGGGAATTTACGAAATCCTCGTCCTCGACGACGAGCTGAGAAACCTGATCCTCTCCAAGGTCGACTCCTCCCGGATCAAAGCGAAGGCGATCTCCAAGGGGATGACGACCCTGCGCGACGACGGCGCGCGCCGAATCCTCGCCGGGATCACGACGACGGAGGAGGTGCTCCGGGTGACGCAGGAGGAAATATTTTAATTTCGGATTGCGGAATGCGGATTGCGGACTGGAGGGATAGAAGACCAGGATCTTTGTCTTTTGTTTCGGTTTTCATTCCGCAATCCGCAATCCGCATTCCGCCTTGTACTTAAGATGGCTATTTACGAATACAAGGGACTTGATCTAGAGGGGAAGACCAAAGCCGGGGTGGTCGACGCGGACAACCCGAAGGTGGCGCGGGCGAAGCTGCGCAAGAGCGGGATTTTTCCGGTCGAGATCACCCAGGCGCAGCAGGCGGCCGGAACGGGGCTCTCGAAACCGGTCCCGCTCTTCTCCGACCGGATGACCCTCGCCGAGACGTCGGTGATGACCCGCCAGCTCTCGACGCTGCTCGGCGCCGGAATCTCATTGATGGAGGCGTTGGCGGCGCTGACCGAGCAGGTGGAGAAGCCGGTCGCGAAGAAGATCTGGATCGACGTTCGGGAAGGGGTGAAGGAAGGGGCCTCGCTCGCCGATGCGCTCTCGCGCCACCCGAAGGTCTTCTCGGCCCTCTATCGGCAGATGGTCCGGGCGGGGGAGGCGAGCGGCACGCTCGATCGGATCCTGGTCCGGCTGGCCGATTACCTGGAGGCTCAGGTCCGGCTTCGGAACAAGCTCTTCTCCATCTTGACCTACCCGGTCTTGATGATGATCGTGAGCGCCTTTATACTGATCTTTTTGATCTCGTTCGTCGTCCCGAAGGTGACGGCGATCTTCACCGATCTGAAGCAGGCGCTCCCGCTGCCGACGGTGATCCTTCTGGCGGTGAGCAATTTCCTCCGCAGCTACGGGTGGCTCTTGATCGGGGTGGGGATCATCGGCGGGATGGCGCTCCGGCGGCATTTCCAGACGCCGCGGGGAAGAGAGCAATACGATCGGCTGATCTTGAGGATCCCGCTGGCCGGAAGGGTGGCGAAGATGGTCGCCATCTCCCGCTTTACCCGAACCCTGGCGACGTTGCTGGCAAGCGGGGTGCCGCTTCTCACGGCGCTGGAGATCGTTCAACAGGTGGTCGGCAATAAAGTCCTTGAAGAGGCGATCCAGGGGGCGCGCGGCAACATCCGGGAAGGGCAGAGCATCGCGGAGCCGCTCAAGCGGAGCGGCCTTTTCCCCCCGCTGGTCACCCATATGATCGCGATCGGGGAGAAGAGCGGCGAGCTGGAGGGGATGTTGCAGAAGGTCTCCGAAGCGTACGACAACGAGGTCGAGACGGTGGTGACCGGCATGACCTCGCTGCTGGCGCCCTTGATGATTTTGGGGATGGGGGCGGTTGTTCTCTTTATCGTATTGGCGATCTTGCTGCCGATTTTCGAAGTGTCGCAAATTGTAAAGTAACGTGAAGCGTGAGGCGTGAAGCGTAAAGCGAAAAAGATTTAAATCTTTTGACTTACCCCTGACGCCTCACCCCGCACGCTTCACGTGTTTTCAAACATAGGAGGAGCATGAACGAACTCGACAACGCTCGTAGCGAAAAGAGGATGATCCGCTCGGTTCGACCCACGCAGGCCGGCTTTACGCTCATTGAGATTATGGTGGTCATTACGATTCTGGCGATCCTGGCGGTGCTCGTTGTCCCGAAGCTCGTCGGGCGGACCGATGAGGCGCGGCGAGTGGCGGCGAAGGTCCAGATCAAAAATGTCGAAGAGGCGCTTCAGATGTATAAGCTCGACAACGGCATCTATCCGAGCACGGAGCAGGGGCTCGATGCGCTGGTGCATAAGCCGACGGTCGGGGAGATTCCGAAAAACTGGAGGGAGGGAGGTTATCTCCCGAAGGTGCCGTCCGATCCCTGGGGAAATCCGTTCGTCTACGTCAGCCCCGGAACCCACGGCGATTTCGACCTCACCTCGTACGGCGCCGACGGCGAAGGGGGAGGCGAAGGAAAAAGCGCCGACATCGAGAGCTGGAACATGGAGTGAGAATGCAAGGTGCGGTGAGGAGTAAGGAGTTAGGCGTGAGGAGGAAAAGATTTAAATCTTTTGACTTAACCCCTCACTCCTCACTCCTCACGCCTCACGGCTCTTCAGGTTTTACCCTCCTCGAATTGATGCTGGTCGTCTTTGTTCTGGGGATCGCGGCGCTGTTTGTTTTTCCCCGCCTCTCCTCGTTCGGCGGGGGGGATCTCAAATGGACGTCGCGGCACTTCGCCGGTCTGATCCAGCATCTCGCCCAGGAATCATCCACCACCAAGCAGACCTACCGGCTTTATTTTAATCTGGAGAACGGCGCGTATTGGGCGGCGGCGTTGAAGGAGAATGGCGAGTTCGTCGAGATGACCGATCCGATGACGACGCGGCGGGTTCTTCCGAAAGAGATCTCGTTTGAAGATGTCGTCACCCCGCAGCAGGGGAAGGTGAACGAAGGGGAGGCCTTTATGCAGTTCTACCCGGTGGGGGTGGAGAAGGCCTGGATTCACCTAAAGCAGGGGGAGCGAAAGTGGACCTTGGTGGTCAACCCGCTGACCGGCCGGGTCAAAGTGTTCAACGAGTATGTCGATGTGGACGAAAGACATAAATAACGTGAGGCGTGTGGCCCAGGAAATAGAGCGGCCACCAGAGGCGTTAGGCGTGAGGGGTAGAGTCAAGAGATTTAAAGATTTTACCCCTCACGCCTCACGTTCCTTTCTTTGTCGCCTCACGGTATCTAACGCCCCTCCCGGCTCTAGTCGTGGATTTACCCTCATCGAAATCATGATCGCCCTCGCAGTGTTGGCGATTTCGTTGACGGTGCTTCTCGGTCTCCGAAACCGAGACATTGCTCTCTCGGGTTATTCGGGTCATTTGACCGAGGCGACGCTGCTGGCCCGCCAGCAGATCGCGGAGATCACCTTCGCCGGATTTCCGGACCTGGGGGAGAAGGAGGGGGATTTTGGAGAAGAGCGTCCCGGCTATCGATGGAAGCAGGAGGTCAAGCAGACCCCCTACGACGTCGTCCGGGAATTGAATCTCGACGTCCTCTGGAAAGAGGGGGGCCGGGAAGAGAGTGTCCGGTTTACCACATTTGTCTTCAATGCAAGGGGCTAGGGATGAAATTGCGGATTGCGGATTGCGGATTGCGGAGGAAAAACCAGACAGAGCGGACTTTTTCTTTTTCAATCCGAAATCCGCAATCCGAAATCCGCAATCGTCGGTCGGGCGGATTCACCCTCCTCGAAGTGCTCCTCTCGCTGGCGATCCTGGCGGTCCTCTTTACCCTGGTGTACGGGTCGTTCAATTCGACCTATCGCGCCTCCGAGCAGCTTGAGAAAGAGGCCGACTCTTACCGGCTGGCGCGGCTGGGCTTCTATCATCTGGCGAAAGACCTCAGCATGATCTATCAGACCAAGCCGGCCGCGGGACCGTCCCCTCCCGTCGGGACGGCGGCGAAGAACGCGTTTCTTTTCCAGGGGGAGGATCGGAGCCGGACGATCGAGGGGACCGAGTATCCCGACGACTCGATCCGGTTCACCGCCGTCTCCCACGGGCGGACGTTGCGGGACGCCCCCGAGTCGGATTGGGCGATGATCTTCTATCATCTGGAGGAGGGGCTTCTGATCCATGAGGAGGCGCTGCTGAACGAACGGGTGATCCGGAACGAGATCGGCGAGGATCTTCTCGGAATCAACTTCCGTTATCTCGATAAAGCCGATCGGAGCTGGGTCAATCAGTGGGATTCGGAGGTGAGGAAAGAGCTCCCGCTGGCGGTGGAGATCGAATTGATTCTGAAGGGGCGGGGTAAAGAAGGCCGCCGCTTTAAAACCACGGTCGAGCTCCCGATGGCAAGAAGGTCCTAAAAATGCGGATTTCGGAATACGGATTGGGGAATGAAAGAGAAAAGCGTGGTTGGTTTTTACTCCCCAATCCGCAATCCGCATTCCGAAATGGTTTTTAATTATGTTCGATTGGATCAAAAATCAGAAAAGAAAATGGGCCACCGTTCTGGGATATACCCTGTTCGGTTTCCTGATGCTTGTTTTCTTTTTCTACCTGACCTTTCCCTTCGGTCTGCTGGAGTCGCGGTTGATCGCGGCGATCGAATCGGAAAGCGGCTGCGTGCTGACGGTCGGAAAGCGGGGAATCCATTTCCCGTTGCGATTGGCCTGGCGTGAGATTCAAGCCGCCTGCCCGTCGCGTCCGATTCCGCAGTGGAAGATCCAATCGATCGATGCCGCGGTGGCCCCGCTGCCGTTCCTCTTCAGCCGGCGGGGAGAGATCGACTTTCGGATCGGGATCGCCGAGGGGGAGATTGTCGGACATGCGACCGCCTTTCAGACGCGGGAGGGGCTCTCCGTTTCGGTGAAGAACGAAGGGCGCAAGCTGAACCTAAGCCAATTCGGCCTCTCGGGCCTGGCCGATCTGGAAGGGGAGGGGAATTGGATCGGGCCGGACATCATGAAGGCCAAAGGGAGCCTGACCTTCACGCTCAACAGTGTTCAGATCAAACAGGTGGGACAGTGGGTCGTCCCGATCGGCGAGATGTCCTTTTCGAGCATTCGTGGTAAGATCAATTTGCGCAACGGCACGCTGATGGTCGAGCGGTTCGCCGCTCAGGGAAACGAGGTCGATCTGACGAGCGACGGGGGGAACCTGATTCTCCGCGATCCCTTCGCCGGGAGCCTCCTCTCTCTCAACGTCAAAGCGACGCCGAAGGGAAGCCTGCAGCAGATGGCCTCTCTTTTCATTCAAGGATACACGGGACGCGAGCCGCTGACGGTCAGCCTCAAAGGATCGATCGGCCAGCCGCAGATCTCATTAAACGGCAAGCCGTTTTCATTATAGCAAAGTAAGGAGTGAGGCGTGAGGAGTGAGGGGTATAAGGCAGTGAAGAGAGGGTCTAGAATCTTTTCCTCCTCACTCCTCACGCCTCACTCCTTACAGGTTTAAATCATGGCTCAAATCATTCTCGGATTAGATATCGGCCGATCGGCCGTCAAGGGGGTTCGGATTGCGCGGACCTTGCGGGGGCTTCGCCTGGTGGACGCCTTCGAGCGGAAGGTCGAGCGGCGGGGGGAGCGCGGACGCGGCGACCTTCCGAACGAAGGGCAGATCGAGGCGTTGCGTCAGCTCCGCTCCGAAGGGAAGATCCGTCCCGGCGATATGGTCGTGGTCGCCCTGCCGGGCCATCTCGTTTCGACGCGGGAGGTGACCCTTCCCTTCACCGATCCGAAGCGGCTTCGCCAGGTGGTCCCTTTCGAAGTCGAAGGACAGCTTCCGTTCGATCTGGAGGAGATCGTGATCGACTACCAACTCCTCCGGCAGGGGGCGCCGGTCGGTGAGACGGGAAAAGCCTCCCCCGATCCGAAGGGCCGGGCCGCGATCGATCCGGACAAGCCGACGTCCGCGGAGGTCTCCCAGCTGTTGGTCTCCGCGGTCCCGAAGGCGATGCTCCGCCGGTACCTGAGCGCGCTGCAGGCGGTCGGAATCGATCCCTCCGCGGTCGGCGTCGACGCCCTCTCCCTCTATACCTTCTACCAGCAGTTTAATCAGCCTGCTTCCGGCGGAAAGAAGCGGGATCTCGTCACGGAGGGGGACCGGTCGGAGCATCTGCTGATCGATCTCGGCGCCTCGAAGACGGTCCTCTGTCTTCTTCAGGGGGGAGCGCTCCGTTGGGTTCGGAGCTTTCCGATCGGCTCCGACGATTTCACCGAGGCGCTCCAGCGCGAGGCCGGCCTCTCGTGGGAGGAGGCGGAGAAGCGGAAGGAAGAGGTCGATCTGAGCGCCCGGACCCCGATGGCCGAATCGGTTCAGAAGGCCGTCTCCTCCTGGTTGACCGAGATCGAGAAGAGCCTTTCCTTGACGGGCGGCGGGGACGGGGCGCCGCGCGCCTCCTTTTATCTCTGCGGGGGGGGCGGGCAATTGAGGGGGCTGAAGGAGTTGATCGCGCAGAGCCTTCAGATGACGCCGGAGGCGCCGAACGAGCCGCTCCCGCCGATCTCCGGGCTGGACGCCGCGCATCTCTCGACCGCTTTGCCGCGTTATGCCGAGGCGCTCGGCCTCGCTTTATCGCCGGCGCAGGGGACGCAGATCAACTTTCGGCAGGGGGAATTCATCTTCGGCAAGGAGTCGATCGAACGCCGGCATCGGTGGGTGTCGATCGGCCTGGTCTCCCTCGGGCTGCTGGCGCTGATGGGGGGCGATTTCTATCTTCGCTACCACCAGAAGGAAAAGAAATTTCAAGAGCTCAAGCAGGAGCTTCGGTCCGAATTTACGAAAATGTTTCCGCAGACGAAGAATGTCTCGAATGAAGTCGAGCAGACCCGCGCCGCCATTGCGGAGCGGAAGAGAAGCGGCGACTTTTTGGGGGTCGGCGAGGAGAGCCCGCTCGATGTGTTGAAGGTGGTGACTGCCGGGATCCCGGCCGAGGTCCGGATCGACGTCACGGAGCTGGTGATCGACGGGAGCAAAATCCGGATCGAAGCGCAGACCGACTCCTACGATTCGGTCGACCGGATTCGGGGAGGGTTGATGCGGGTGGGGCATTTCCAAGAGGTGAACGTCAGCGACGCCAAGATCTCGGCCGATCAGTCGAAGGTCAGTTTTCGAATTCAGCTCACGATGCCGGAAGGGGGGAAAGGTGAACGGAAGCGCAGCTCGTAAGGGGATCGATCAATTCTTCATGCGGCTCTCCCC
>SCUR01000427.1 GCA_004297235.1 Candidatus Manganitrophaceae bacterium
TAAAGGAGCTCGATCCCCTCGGGGACATCGGCCAGCTTCGCTTGCGCCGGATTGAGCGTTCCCTCATACACCGTTCTGAGGAGCTGATCGAGGATCGGATGGTGGATGAGAGGACGCCCCACCCCTTTGGCGATCCCCTCCATCGTCACATCGTCATGGGTCGGTCCGACCCCGCCGCTGGTGAAAATCAGATGATATCTCTTCCGGCAAGAGGCGATCTCTTCGCCGATGGTATCGATCTCATCCGGAATCACCGAGATCCGCTGGACATCGACTCCCAAGGCCCGCAGCTCGCGGGTGAGATAGGGGGAGTTGCTGTCTTGAACTTTTCCGGAGAGGATCTCGTTGCCGATGACGATGATGGCGGCGGTTTTGCCTTTTTGCTCTGGCATGCTGTCGGACACCTCTGACTATCTTGCGTAGCGATCGTCGGTCCACGGGTCGGCGGTGTTGGAGTAGCCGCGCATTTCCCAAAAACCGAGCCGATCGTTGTTCATGAAGATGATTTCTTTGATCCACTTGGCGCTCTTCCAGGCATAGCGCTTGGGAACGACCATGCGGACCGGCCCGCCATGTTCTTTAGAAAGCGGTCGGCCGTTCCACGCGTGGGCAAGCAGGACATCGTCATCGGCGCAGGCAGAGAGGGGGAGATTGGTGGAGTAGCCGTCGTAGGAGGTGAAGTAGACAAATTTCGCTTCGGGGAGCGGCTGGACTTGTTCCATCAGTTTTTTAAAGAAGAGCCCTTCCCAACGGGCATCGAAGATGCTCCAGGTCGTCACGCAGTGAAAGTCGGTCGTCACCTGGTCTGTGGCAAGGGCGAGGTACTCCTCCCAATTCCAGACGAATGGGTTCTCGACCTCTCCCCCGATCGACAGCTCCCAATCATCGGTATCCACTTCGGGAAGGATGCCGAGATCCAAAACGGGGAAGCCCTTGTTGAGCTTTTGACCGGGAGGGAGACGCGGCCGCTCGTTCTTCTGCGTTCCTCCGGTCAGACCGCGTCCGGTCCGCGCCCATTCTTCTTTTTTAGCGATCAATCGATCATCCGGTTCCAAAACGGACTTCTCCTCATAATGCGGGATTGTATCATCGTCCCCCGGACAGGATCAAACCGGCTCCCGGGGCGGCAGCGGCGCGCCGCAGTGCTCGCATTTCGTCGCGTCATATTTGCTGTTCTTGTTGCAGGCGAAGCAGAGGCGGGGCTCGAATCCGGGAGGGGGACGGCGAAACGCCTGAATGCCGAGAAGAACGGCCCAAAGCGCAACGAGCGAAAAAGCAATGGCCATAAAGAGCGGACTTCCCACCATAATTGACCTCATTCGGAGCAGAGAGATCCGGTCAAGACCGATTCTGTGAACGGCGGTAGAAAAAGGTTCTCTATCCTAATCCGATCTCACGATCTTCTCGGATGTACCATATCCACCAGGTGTTGCAAGGTGCCGAGAATGACTTCTAGATTCTCTCGGGCAGGTCCCGCGCTGCCGGGGAGATTGATGATCAGGGTGTCTTTTCGAATCGCGGCGGTGGCCCGAGAGATGATCGCTTTCTTCGTTTTTTTCTGAAAGACTTCGGTGCGCATGATGTCGGCGATGCCGGGGACTTCCCGGTCCATCGCGGCGCGGGTGGCGTCGGGGGTTCGGTCTTGTTTGCCGAGGCCGGAGCCGCCGGCGGTGAGGATGACATCGGGCATGAGTTTGTCGCTCCATTCGATCAGCTTGTCCCGAACCTTTTCCTCCTCGCTGGTGATGACCTCCTTCACGACGATCTCTCCGCCGATCTCGGTGATCATCTTTGCGATCTCATTGGTGACCCGATCTTCCCCCGGCAGAATGCCCCGCTCTTTAATCGATAAAATCCCAACCGTCAGCGCCATCGTTCCTCCTTGAGTGAACGGGTATAACTATAAACCAAAAATTTTCAAATTCCAATCAGAATTGTCCCGCTTTTTTATTGATGGAGATAAGATACTGATGGAATGGGGCTTCGCCCCAAGCCCCACCGCGGAGACTAGAGTCGTGGGGTTTCACCCCACCCCCCACCGCGGGGCCGTCTTGC
>SCUR01000428.1 GCA_004297235.1 Candidatus Manganitrophaceae bacterium
GGAAACCTCTCCTGTCAGGGTTTTAACATGTTTCCGAAAATCTTGCAAATACTTCAGGTCGCGGTCAAAGTCGATGTAAGCGGGGCCACTTTCAAATCTTTCCCAACAGACTATTCTATCCGTATATCGAACGAGATCATCCCGTTTGACGAATCGCCAAAAAGGCAATGAAGGAGGAAATAAAGATGGCTGAGTGGAAATGTCAGGACTGTGGGAAGGTATTCCAGACGCAGCAGGATCTGTTGGGCCATGAGCTCGAACATGCCCCCCGTTATGAATGCGCGGTCTGCGGGGAAGAATTCAAATCGAAGGAGGAGGCCTACACACATGAGGTCGGAAAACACGGCCGGCCTCCGGTCACCGATCCCGTCCCGGCGCCCCGGCGCGCCTCTTGATCGTCGTCTGATCGGCCGGTCTTCTCAAGCGCGTCTTCAAAGAAGCGGCTGAAGAATCTCTGTTGCTTCAACCGGCCACTCAAAGTGATGGACCGATTGGGTCGACCGGTCTCCTCTTCATTCACGGCAATGAAGAGGACCTTCCCCTTTCCGTTCAACCCATACGGACAATCAGGCTGGAGAGCTAAAGATCATCAAGGGGGCCCGGCATCTTCTCGATGAAGCGGCGGCCGAGGTCGACTCATCGGTTGTCGAGTGGCTGCATTGCCCTTCCTCTCCTCCGTTCCACCCTCTTGATACAACCTCCTCCTTCACCCTAAAATCATAGAGTAGGATGATTTCTTCTTCGAGGCCGATTTTCGGGTGAAGATCGTCCTTGTTAAAACAACCGGATCACATGGGAAAAGGAAATTCATGGACATTTATTTTAGAAGAAAAAGAGCGGCCGTCGGAGAGCTGATCTATGCGGGGCTGATGGCGGGGATGGCGGCCGGGATCGTGGGGGTTCTCCTCATTCTTCTCAGGGCCGACGGCGAAAGGACATGGCACCCTTTCGCCCGAACTGCCCTCGGGTTCTTCGGCAAGACGGCCACCGCCGGCGTTTATGCCGGCCTCCTCTCGGGGCTGATCGCCGGGACGATCATGGCGCTCTTTCTGATGATCGCGAGCGCGAGCCGGGAAGAGGGGATGATCGCACCGCTGCGATTGATCGCGGCGACCGTGTATAGAGACCGGGCGCTGAAAGGGCCGTCGCGCTTTCCCGTCGTGATGACCGGGACGATGATTCACTTTGCGACCGCCCTCTTTTTGGGTTTGGTCTGGGGTTTCATTTGGGCGGTCTTTCTCGGGAGGAGGGCGGCCTTCGCCGCCCCGTTCGGAGGCGCCGTCTATGGATTGATTATTTGGGCGATTCAATCGTACGCCGTCCTGCCGTTGATCAACAGGCCGCTCGTCCGGGGAATCGATCCGGGACTTTTTGCGGTCGCGCATCTTCTCTTCGGCGCGACGCTCGGGACGTATCCTTTCTTTTATGGGGAAGGGCTTTTCTCCGCCGCGTATGTTCCCGCGGTGCTGGTCGGCGTTTTCTCCCTCTTTGCCGTCACGGAGACGGCCGGGGTGATCTTCGCCCTGGCGGGAGGAGACTGGACGATCGGAAAAGCGGTCCGATGGGGGGGGCTTTATGGAATCCTCCTCTGGCTGGTCATTCACGGGGTGATCTATGCCGTCAATCCCGCCTTGGGACGCGCGCTGCAGAGCCTCCGATTTGCCGTCTGGAATCTCTTCATTGGAATCGTCCTTGGGATCTATCCGGCCTTCTTGGAGCCGCGACCGGCGGAGGCGATCCGGCGGGAGGAATGGAGGCGCGCGGCCTAGCCGCCGCTTCGAAAGGAAAACGATGAGAGCGGTTGCGGTGATTCCCGGCAAGGAGAACTCGGCCCATCTTCGGGAGGTCCCGGACCCGGCGCCGAATGAAAGGGAAGCGCGCGTGCGTGTGGTGGAGGCCGGGATCGACGGGACCGATCGGGAGATCAACGCCGGGCTCTATGGAGAAGCCCCGGAGGGGGAATCGTTCTTGATTCTGGGGTATGAAGCGCTGGGGCGGGTCGAGGCGGTCGGCGCGGAGGTCGGCGAGGTCTCGCCCGGCGATTGGGTCGTCCCCACCGTCCGCCGTCCCGACGGCTGTCCCAATTGCCGGCTCGGCGAAGTCGATATGTGTCTTTGGGGAAAATATAAAGAGCGGGGGATCAAACAGCGCCATGGGTTCTTTTCCGACGACTTTGTCGAGCGGCCGGAGTATCTGATCAAAATCCCTGAGGCGCTGCGCTCCGTGGCGGTCCTCCTCGAACCGCTTTCCGTCGCCGAGAAGGCGATCCGTCAAGCCTTCCGAATTCAGCGGAGGATGTACTGGGCGCCGGTGAAGGCGTTGGTGTTGGGAGGAGGACCGATCGGTCTTCTCTCGATGCTCCTCTGCCGACTGCGCGATCTGGAGACCTATGTCTACGATCGGGACGTGCCGGGAAGCGCCACCGCCCGACGGGTGGAAGAGACCGGCGCCGCCTTCTTGAGCGCGCAGGAGCAGTCGGTTCCCGATCTGGCCCGGCGGGTCGGGCGCTTCGATCTCATCATCGAGAGCACCGGAAACAGCCGGGTCGCCTTCGACGCCGTGTGCCTGGTCGGCAACAACGGCGTCCTCTCGCTGCTGGGGATCTACGGCGGCGATCGGACGTTGGAGGTGACGGCCGAATGTATCGGGCTGAAGCTGGTCTTGGGGAATCATCTGATCTTCGGATCGGTGAATGCCCATTGGACCGATTTTGAGGCGGGGCTGAACGACATCGACCGCGTTGAACAGCGCTGGCCGGGCTGGCTGGCGAAACTCATCACCCGCCGGCTCCCTTTCGATCGATTTCAAGAAGGGATGACAAAGGAAAAGGACGACATTAAAACCCTCCTGGAGATCAACCCCGCCGTGTAACGTTTGCCGCTCTCATCGATTCCGGTTTTTCACCTTTCTTTTTTACACTCCGCACTCCGCATTTCAAATCTTTGCTCTGGCACTTCCATGTCGGATTCGATACAATCGGCGGGAACAGGAGGGGTATGACCTCGAAGAGACGCTTTTTTTTCTTTTTCCTTCTCCTTATCATCGTTGTGTCCGCCCTCCGGCTGATGGGGTTGCAGGATGCGCTCGATCAGGAGCGACTCCGGAGCGGGATCGAGCGATGGGGGGCCTGGGGACCGCTCCTCTATATTTTGATCTTCGCCATCGCCCCGGTTCTCTTCCTCCCGGGGCTTCCGATCACCCTCGCCGCCGGATTGGCCTTCGGTCCGCTCTGGGGGACGGTCTACGCCTCGATCGGCTCGACCCTCGGTGCGGGACTCGCTTTCCTGGTCGCCCGCTACTTCGCGCGGGATGCCGTATTGGACATGCTCGGTGAGCGATGGAGGTGGATCGAGGAGGGGGTCTCCAAACGGGGCTGGGTCTTCGTCGCCATCACCCGCTTCGTCCCGATCTTTCCCTATATTTTTCTCAATTACGCTTTCGGGCTCACCCGCATTCGTTTCGCGACCTATCTCTTTACCTCCTGGCTTTTCATGCTTCCCGTCACCGCGGCGTATGTGATCTTCTCCAGCTCGGTCCTAAATCTGATCAAAGGGGAGGTCTCTCCGGCATTTCTGGTCGGACTCGCGCTGCTCATCACCGTTTCCCTCATTCCGTTGATCTATCGGCGCTGGAAGGGATCGAAGGACTCCCTCCCGAAGGTGATCGTCTGGGCGACGCTGCTTCTCCTGCCGCTTCTTCCGGGCCGACCGGCCCCTGCGGAGGAGCGGATCGATCTCCTCATGAGCCAACGGGGAGAAAGGGGCCTGCCGGAGGGTTGGCGGCCGTTGACCTTTCCCCGGATCTCCCGGCATACCGAGTATGAATGGATCGAAGAAGAGGGGCGGCCGGTGATCCGGGCGGTCAGCCGGCAATCGGCTTCCGCGTTGATCCATCCGCTCGATCTCGATGTGCACCAGTATGACAGCCTCTCCTGGTGCTGGAAGATCGATCGGATTATCTCGAAGGGAAAAGAGACGGAGAAGAAGGGGGACGATTACGCGGCGCGGCTCTATGTGACCTTTCGATTTGACCCCGACAAGGCGAGCCTATGGGAGCGGACGAAATTCGGTTTTCTGAAACAGATCTACGGCGAGTATCCGCCGAAGGGGGCGATCAATTACATCTGGGCGAATCGGCTTCCGAAGGGAGAGGCGATCCCGAACGCCTACACCGGCCGGGCGATGATGGTCGCCGTCGAGAGCGGGGCCGACCGGGTCGGCCAATGGGTTTGCCAGGCGCGAAGTCTTTACGCCGATTATAAGTGGCTTTTCAAAGAAGAGCCGCCGCCTCTTTCCGGAATTGCCGTCATGACCGACACCGATGACACTGGAGAGGAAGCGGTCGCATTTTATAGGGATCTCGTCTTAAAGGCGAAATGACGGGAGGCGTTAGATGTCGTGAGGCGACATAGGAGGTGACGTGAGGCGTGAGGGGTAAAAGATAAATCTAAAAAGCTCATGCTCTTACCCCTTACGCCTCTGGTAGCCGCTCCATTTTCTAGGCTACACGCCTAACGCCTCACGTCACTTAAGGAAAAAATGTCTGATCCATTCGATATCGTGATCATCGGCGGCGGAGCCGGCGGTCTGGTGGTCGCCAGCGGCGCGGCGCAGCTGGGGGCGCGGGTGGCGCTCGTTGAAAAAGAGCGCGGCCTCGGAGGAGATTGCCTCTACTACGGATGCGTGCCGACGAAGACGCTGGTCCATTCCGCTCGGATGCTCTCGCTGATCCGGCGCTCGGCGGAATTCGGCCTCGGCCGGATGACGCCGTCCTCGGAGAGCTTCGAAGGGGTCATGGCGCGGATGCGGGGAATGGTCGCGCGGATCGGCGAGCATGACGACCCGAAGCGCTTCGAGGCGATGGGGATTCAGGTTTATTTCGGCGAGGGGCGCTTCGTCGATCCCCATACCTTTGAGATCGCCGGGCGGAAGATCAAAGGGCGCCGGTTCGTTCTCGCGACTGGCGCGCGGCCGAGCGTGCCGCCGATTCCCGGTTTGGTCGAAGCGGGATTTCTCACAAACGTCACCGCGCTGGCGTTGAAGCGGCGCCCGGAGACGATGGCAATCCTCGGAGGGGGGCCGGTCGGGGTCGAGTTTGCCCAGATCTTCCACCGGCTAGGAGTCCGGGTAACCCTTATCGAAAAGGCCGATCGTCTCTTGCCGAACGAGGATCGGGAGATCTCGGAGGCGCTCGAAGCGATTCTCCGAAAAGAAGGGATCGATCTTCTCACCGGTGCGGCGGTTCAAGCGGCCCGGCGGGAGGGGAATCAGAAGGTCCTCCTCGTCCAAGAGAAAGAGGGGCGGCGGATCGCCGCCGAAGAGATCTTGGTCGCCGCCGGCCGCTCCCCCAATGTGGAAGGGCTGGGTCTCGACGCGGCCGGGGTCGCCTATGACCGGCAAGGGGTGAAGGTCGATGCGACCCTTCGGACTGCCGCCCGGCATATCTGGGCCTGCGGCGATCTGGTGGGGCCGTATCAATTTACCCACATGGCCGAATACCAGGCCGGCCTCGTCGTCGCCAATGCCCTCTTTCCGCTGATCCGTCGGAAGGTCGACTACCGCGTCGTTCCCTGGGTCACCTTCACCGACCCGGAGGTGGGGCGGGTCGGCCTCACGGAGCAGGAGGCGCGAGAGCGGCTCGGGGCCCTCCATGTCTATCGCTTTCCGTTCAAGCAGGTCGATCGGGCGATTATCGAAGGAGAGGAGGCCGGCTTCATCAAGCTGATCGCCGACCGCCGCCTTCGGATCGTCGGCGCCCACCTGATCGGCTCGAACGCCGGCGACCTCCTGCATGAATATGTCTTGGCGATGAAGGCGAATTTGAAAATCACCTCCCTTTCCACCACGATTCACGTCTATCCGACCCGCTCTCAGGGGGTCAAAAAGGCGGCCGATCAATACTACCGGGAAAAACTTTTCTCCGGCTGGTTTCCGAAGCTGGCCCGTTGGCTCATCCGGTTTTGATCGTCTTTCCTCTCCTTCCGTCGCGCTTATTCAGGAATAATCCGATCGGGTAGGTTGTCCGCCGCCGATCAACTCTCTACAATAGAAAAAGTGAATTCGGGGCGCCGATGGCGATTTTCAATAAAACAAAACCGATCCCGGAACAGGAGGCCGAGGGGGAGATCGAGCAGATCTACTATGAGATTCGGCAGACCCTCCGCCTGACCGGGGTCCCCCAGATGTTCTGCAATTGGGCGGGCTATGGAAGGTTTCTTCCCCTCTTTTGGGAGGCTTTTCAGCCGACGGCCGAGAGCCGCGCCTTCGAAGCGGCGTCGGATCGGCTCCGTGCGATGGCGGTCCGGGAGGCCGAGCCGTTGGGAAAACTCGACCTCCCCGCATCCGTGCCGTTAGGGGAGGGACAGCGGTATCATCTTTGCGCCTCTCTCGATTTTTATCATTACCTCTATCCGAAATTGCTGGTGCTGACGTCGGCCGTCCGGCTGGCGCTCGACGGGGAGCGGATCGGGAAAGCGGAGACCGAGGAGCGGGAGCGGATCGAGCGCGGCGCTCCCGCGCGAATGATCGCAGTGGAGTGGGTGCCGGAAGAGCCGCAGGAGCCGCACCTGCGCGCCTTGTTCGAGGAGATCAAGAAAACCGCTTTGCTTCCCAACGTCCGAAATGATGTCCGTACGCTGGCCCTCTGGCCCGATTATCTGATCGAAGCGCGGAAGCGATTCGCCCCGATCATCGCCGGCAGTGCCTATCAAGAGGCGGCGGAGCGTCTATACGAGTGGGCGCGAAAAGAGGCGCTCGACCTTCCCTGCCCAATCCCGCTATCGCGGGAGAAGCTGAAGGCCGCGGGCCAAGAAGTTGAAAAGGTCGCCGCGCTGACGATGCAGTTCGAGCATGCCTATCCCCGGTTCATTTTGGACATCGTCCTTCTCGAACGAGAATGGAAAGAGCCCGACGAATTGATTTCCTCCCCTTTCCCCGCCGCAACCCGACCGGCCGTCCTGGCGGGAGGGGTGGAGTGAACTGGAGAGCGTATCAGGCCCGGCAGCGGATCGCCGAGGTGGGGGATCGCTTCATCAGCTATGTCGAGGAGGGGGCGGGGGAGACGGTTGTTCTCCTTCACGGGATTCCCACGTGGGGTTATCTCTGGCACCCGCTTCTCCCGGTACTCGGCGGGTCCTATCGTGTCTTGATTCCGGATCTGATCGGTTACGGCTATTCGGATAAACGGGACGGCTTCGATCGGTCGATCGCGCGGCAGGCCGAGACGCTCGACGCCTGGATGGAGAAGATGGGGATTGAGCGAACGACCCTCGTCGGCCACAACGCCGGCGGCGGCGCGGCGCTGCGGCTGGCGTCTCTTTTCCCGAAGCGGATCGTCCGTCTTTGCCTGATCAATTCAGTCTGCTACGATTCCTGGCCGATCGAGGCGCTTCTCCAATTCGGCCATCCGGAGACGCGCCGCCGCGTCTCCGCCTGGACCGCCGTCTTGCTTTTGAAGCAAGCCCTCAAAATGGGATTCGCCTCCGCGCCGCCCGACGATCTGCTCGACGGTCTCCTGGCTCCCTATGCGACCGAAACCGGAAAGCTTTCGCTCATCCGAAATGCCGTCGCGCTGAACACGAACCAGACGATGGAGATCATTCCGCTTCTGCAGCGAATTGCGGCGCCGACCTTGATTCTCTGGGGCGAGGAGGATCCGTTCCAATCCGCGATGTACGGCGAACGCCTTGCTTGGGATATTCCCGCCGCGAGATTGATCCGAATCCGCCGCGCGGGACATTTCGCGATGATCGACCGGCCGGAAGAAGTAGAAAGGCATTTAGTCTCCTTCCTGAGCGAGCCCGAGATCGAAGAACGGGCGGCCTGATTTTCTTTCTTCGATCCATCGAAATGATTCTTTTGATTTCATCGCTGTCTTTCCCTCTGCGTGTCTACATCTCTTTTTTCTTGCCAGGGCCGCATTCCATTTTTACGTTCTGGAATCCGTTCGTTGAAAGTGCGCCGGCTTGACAGTAGGCAGATCCATGGTAGATTTTTTACCGATCATGGCGCTTCGGTATACCGGACCAAGGAGAATCCAATGCAAAAGCCATGGAAGAAAGGATTAGTGATGGGGCTGCTCTTCAGTGCGCTTGTTTCGCTGGAAGAAGCGCATGCAACCGATGGACATTTTCTTCATGGGGTTGGAGCGATCAACAGCGCGATGGGGGGCGCTTCGGTCGCCACGTCGGAAGACACCCTGGGGGCGATCTTCAATAATCCGGCGACCCTGTCGGATGTCGGGCCGCTCCGGTTTGATTTCAGCTTCGAGCTCTTCAAGCCGCAACGCGCGGTGGAGAGCAGCGCCGGCCCCTTCTCCGGGAAGACCGAAAGCGAAAGCGATCTTGTTCCCATCCCCGCATTCGGCTTGTCGCAGCGGCCGGAAGGAAGCCGGGTCAGTTATGGTCTGGGGGTACTGGCGATCGCCGGGTTCGGCGTCGATTACCCTCAGGACAACGCCAATCCGATTTTGGCCCCTGCGCCGAACGGCTTCGGACATCTCTTTTCGAATTATCAATTGATGAAGATCAGCCCCTCGCTGGGCTATCAATTGACTCCGTCGGTTTCCGTCGGCGCCGCGCTCAACCTTGATTGGGCCTCGCTGGCCGTCGAGCCGATGCCGATTGCGGCGCCCGACTGCTCCAGCGCGACCGCCTGTTTTTACCCAAGCACCTCGAACCAAGTCGGCGCCTATGGATTTGGGTTTCAGTTGGGAGTCCAATATCGACTCTCCGAACGGGTGAAGGTCGGGGCGGCCTACACCAGCACGCAGCGCTTTCAAAAGTTTCAGTGGAACACGGTTCATCCCAATCCGAATCTCCCGAATTTTGGGCAGGCGGAGGCGATCTCCTTCCGTCTCGACGTTCCGCAGGTCCTCGGCTTCGGGCTCGGCTGGGAGCCGAGCTCAACGGTTCTGGTCGCGGCCGATGCGCGGTGGATGAACTACGCCGCCACGAAGGGTTTTGAAGAGAAGGGCTTCAATGCCGACGGCTCTGTGAAAGGATTCGGTTGGAAAAATATCTGGACCTTCGGCGTCGGCGTGCGTGTTCGGCCGCGGGCCGACTTTGCAATCCGGGTCGGCTACAATTATTCTCAGAACCCGATTCCAAACGAACTTTCCTTCTTCAATGTTCCGGCGCCTGCGCTCATTCAGCATCACCTCACCGGCGGCATCGGCTATGACTTGAGTCCGCGGACCCAGTTGAATCTTGCCGCCTACCATGCATTCGAAAATAGCGGCGAGGGGCCGATGCAAACGCCGGCCGGAGCCGTCGCGGGAACAACGGTCAAAAACAGCCTTTCCGAGAATGCCGGATTGATCGAAATCTCATATCGTTTTTAGTTCGAATTGGAAAATAAAATGTCCGACCAGGTGATGGCGAAGGGGACCAACTTCGTTTACTTCCAAGAATATGTCATCCAAAAACATGGGAAGGCGTTTTGGGACCAGTTCATGGCAAAAGCGGACGTCCAGGAGAAAAAAACCTGGGAAGCGGCCTACATCGGCGGCTGGTATCCTTTTGTCGATTTTAAGGGCGCTTTCTTCCGATACGCAAAGATGCAAGGGGGCGGGAACGAGGCGCTGTCGGAGGCGTACGAATTTATCGCCGATCGCAGTCTCAATACGCTCTACCGGCTTTTCTTCAAAGCAATGAGCTCACCTCAATTTGTTCTCAAAAACTATCCGAGACTCTGGAGCATGTTTTTTAATCAAGGCAATGTGGAGGTGCTGGAGGGAGAGGGGACTCGCTGTCGGTTTCGCTTTATTCTTCCCGAGGTCTTTCTTGACTGGCTCCCTCCGGCTTGTATTGGATATACGCGAAAGGCCGTCACCCTCGCCGGGGGAAAGAATGTCATTGTCCGTGAAGAATCCCGGGCCAAGGAGAGCCAGATGCAGGTCGTCGTCTACACCGTCCAATGGCAGTAAAAGAATTGTCCCATCCTCGCATCTCTCATACGTCTGAATGACGCCTCAATTGTGTTCGTCGCTTCAAAATTCTTATAATATTATTATCGGATCGATTGAGGATCGAATGAACAGTTATGATCTGCTTGTTTTGGGATCGGGCTCGGCGGGCCTTTACGGCGCGATCAAAGCGGCCCAACTCGGCGCGCGGGTCGCCTTGGTGGAAGGGGCCGACGTCGGCGGCACCTGTCCGAACCGGGGTTGTCTTCCCACCAAACATCTGGTCACGGCGGCGGAGCGCTACTACTACAGCCAGAGCGACGCCTTTCGCGGGGTGAAGCCGCGCAAAGCCCGGCTTAACTTTGCCGCCGTCATGGCGGAAAAGGAGGCGGTGGTCCGGTATGCGCGAGCGGAGAAGGAGCGAATGATCGCGGCCCAACCGAGCCTCGATTTTATTCGAGGGACGGGCCGCCTGGTCTCTCCGCATCACGTGGCGATCGACGGACAGCCGGTGACCGCCGATCATATCCTTCTGGCGACCGGATCTTCTCCGATCGTCCCGCCGATTCCCGGCCTCGCCGATGCGTTCCCACTGAACAGTGACCGTGTTCAGGTGATCACCCGTCTTCCGCCGAGATTGATTGTCATCGGCGGGGGCGAGATCGGCCTCGAATATGGCCAGCTCTTTCTCCACTTCGGGACGAAGGTGACGGTTCTCGAAAAAGAAGCGAGGATTTTGCCGCGCGAGGAGCCGGAGATCTCGAGCGCGCTGCGCCGCTACCTGGAAGAGGAGGGGATGGAGATCCAGACCGGGGTCGATGTCGAAGCGGCGGAGCCGCTGCCGCGCCGACGGGCGTATCGGGTGACGGCGCGAAGGGGAGAGGAGCGCCTTTCGTTTGACTCAGCCGCGATATTCGTCGCCACCGGACGGCGTCCGAACACCGACGGACTCGGCTTAGAGGAGGTCGGTGTGAATCGCCGCGAGGACGGCGCGGTGGAAACGACCGCCGCGTTCGAAACATCGCATTCCCATATTTTTGCGGCGGGGGACGTTCGCGGCCCTGTCCGGATGCTCTCCAGCATCGCCGACCGGGAAGGCGAGCTTGCCGCGGAGAATGCCTTGAGAGGAACCCGGCACACGATGGAGCCTCTCGGCATCCCCTATGCCATTCTCACTTCCCCGCAGGCGGCGAGCGTCGGCCTGAAGGAGGCGGAGGCGCGCGCCGCCGGTTATCGCTTGCGGCAGGTTGACCTCTCTCTGCCCGAAGAGCTGCCGAAGGCGACGGCCGACCGGGGATGGGTGAAGCTGGTGGTGGAGGAGGGGAGCCATCGGATTTTGGGCGTCCATCTGCTGGCGGCGAAGGCGGCCGAGGCGATCCATGAAGGGGTTTTCATCGTGAAGAGCAAGCTGACGGTCGAGGAGGTCTGCCGGACGGTCCACGTCTATCCGACGGTGGCGGAGTCGATCTTGCGCGCGGCCGAAGCCTATCCCAAAGCGGCGTGATCCGTCCGTTTCTTGATTTCGGGGCGGCGGCCTGCTACCCTCTCGACCACACCGGGGACAGACCGACATGAAACGATCCTGCCTTGCGAGCGCACTCCTTTTTTTTCTCCTCATCGGCCGTGGAAAGGTGGAAGGTCAGCCGATCGACGTCCGATCCGAATTGAAAACCGAGCCGGCGCCCCAGGGGCAAGCCGCCCCCGACATACGCGTCGAGGGGAGAAACCTTTTCCTCCGCGCGCCGATCACCCTTCCGGACCCCTGCCATCAGGTGACCGAGAAGACGAAAGTGGAGGGGACCGAAATCGTCGTGAAGCTTGAGATCGAAGCTCCTCCGGCCGATTCCTTCTGTATTCAGGTCCTCAAAGCCGTGCTCGCGAAGGTGACGATCTTCGACCTGTCGAGGGGAGCCTACACTCTTACCCTTGAGACCCCTGCGCAAACGATTCGAGAGGCCGTCCGGATCGATTGATCCTCAGGCCGGTCTCTGTGCAATGATCAGACTGTCTCTTCCCAACGGGTAAGGGTACTCCGTCGAAAGCCACTGATCCAAATCGACCAGAAAAATAAGAAACGGATGGAGCAGCATTCTCAGGAACGGATTCTTCTCGACCGCCGTTTGGATTTCCCACGCCGACTGCCAGAGCGGCCCCGCCGGATGGGTGATGGAGAGCAATCCGAAGCCGGCGGCATTGAGCTTGTGTCTGATCTCCTCGTTTGTGTAGCCGATCCGTTCTTGTCCGGGAGGAGGACCGTGTGAAATCAAGACGCTCTCTTTGGCCGTCGATCTCGTCGAAGGGGGGCGGGCTTCAAAAAGATTTTTAAGCGGCCAAGGGAGCGGCGAGGGGGCCGGCGGGGTCGGGATGGAGAGGATCAGATAACCTCCCCGCTTGAGCGCGTGGAAAAAACGCTTCAAGACCGCCTGGTCGTCTTGCAGATAGGTGAGCACATGCATCGAGAAAATGAGATGGAACAGATCGGCGAAGCGGATCTCATGGAGGTCTCCGACCTGGAACGAAAGATTCCGGGTTTTCTTCCTCGCGGCGATCGCCTCGGCGCGGGCGATCTTCTCGAACGCGATTTCGATGCCGGTGATCGTCCATCGGGGGAAACGTTCGGCCAGATAAAATGAGTGGGCGCCGTTTGCGCATCCGGCGTTCAGGACGGCGGCATCGTCCGGAAGGGTGATTCTGCGCAGCGCCCGCATCAGGTAATGGTTGCGTGATCGGTCGCCGAGATGGGTCGCTCCGAGGCATCGGAGGGCCAGGCGTTTCAGCGGATTGTTTTCGATGAGCGCTTGTTCGCATCCATAGGCCATCTTCCCCTCCCCTATTATCCTTGTCGTTTGAGTTGTAATGAGGCAAGTCTTGTGCCTCTCGTCGGTTGAGGAGGAGGAGCCACAGGCGTGGCGGGTTACTGTTCGGGTTGAGAACAACTGTGTGGCGCAAGACAGAAAGGAATTATCACATATAAGCAAGAGAGGGGGGCGAAGAGTTGAAAACAAGTCAGGAGTGAGGAGTGAGGAGAGAAAGTGAAACGCGCAGATACGTCTGTCTTGACGCCGCACTTCTCACCTGGTTTCTAATGTTTGAAGGTAGGGAGGGTTCCGGTGGGGGTGGTGAAGAAGGGGTTGGTGCCGGCGGAGTGGTCGGTGACGTCGACGAGGCCGGTGATTTGGGGAAATTTCTCGGAGAGGATCCGGATGACGCCGTGGTGAAGGGTCTTATCGGCCATGGTGCATCCCTGACAGCCGCCCGACATTTCCACGTAGACGATGTTCTCTTTCAAGCCGACCAGCTTGATGTGTCCTCCATGCTCGGCGAGGCCGGGGTTGATCGTTTCGTTGAAGACGTTGGAGATCTCGCGCGCCAGCTCGGTGTCCCACGCCGGATTGGGATTGTCGATCACCCACGCCTGCGCCATCCCGGTGCTGGAGTAATCGATCGTCGATCCTTTGATGAGCGCTTCCGATTCCCGCTGGATGAAGAATCGGTACTCTCCGCAGGGGAGAGCGAAGTCGTTTGGGTCGGCCTGTCCCGGTGCGACGTAGTCGAACTTGTATTTGAACTCGCCTGCGTCCCGCGTCACGGTCAACCGCACGCCGATGTCGCTGCGGCCCTGTAAGGCTTGGCGGACTTTTTGGATCGCGCCTTGGGTAAGGAGGACGAGGAAGGTGTCTGACATCGAATCGCTCCAGATGAACGTGCAAAACATGCAATGGGGTAGGTTAACACGGCGGAGCGGGGTGTTCAATGAGTTTTCAATCGCGAAAGATTTTCAGGGGAGGGAAAACGATCCGGGTATGATTACCCGAAGGTAAATGCATACAGCTCGACGTTGGGGCTCTCGAAGATCATCTCGAAGAGATGTTCCGCGTCATCCTCCTTCGGGAGCGTCACCAGGTTGTAAAGCCGGGCATCGTTGATGATCGCTTTGCCGTCCGCGCCGACATCGACGCCGCGCATGTTAGCCGGGAGCGGCGCGCCGTCGATCAGAATCTTCGCCCGAATTCCTTTCTCCGTCCCTTTCATCACGAGATTCAGTTTCGGCGCCTGAAAGCGGAATTGGATTTTGCCGCCGGGGGCCTGGAGGATTGCCGCTTCGTCGGCCACCTTCCAGGCGCCGCCGAGCGCCCAGTAATTGAGGCGTAGCGATGCAGGGGCCGTATAGTTTGTCGTCGTGTCGAGCGCCATCCGCTCGTTGGAGAAGAAGTTGCTTGCGCGGCTGAAGCCGACGTAGGTTTCAGGGGAGTGGATTCTGCGGAAGTCGGCGTTCCGCTTGGCCGGATCGACCTCGACCGGTGCATGCAGCAGCTTCGCTTCCATCAAGATGGATTGAATCGCCTGCTCAAAGACATCTTCATCCCCCTCGCCGAAGTGGGTCAGCCGCAGCTTCCCCTCCGCATCGATCAGATATTTCACGGGCCAGAACTGGTTGCTGTAGGCCTTCCACGTTCCATAGTCGTTGTCGACGGCGACCGGATATTTAATTCCATGCCGGGCGATCGCCGCTTTGATGTTATCGACCTCCTTCTCGAACTGAAATTCCGGCGTGTGGACGCCGACGATGACGAGCCCCTGGCCGCGATATTTTTCATCCCAGCGGGTGACCGCCGGCAGCGTGCGGATGCAGTTAATGCAGGAGTAGGTCCAGAAGTCGATCAGCACCACCTTGCCGCGCAGGCTCTCTTTCGTCAACGGCGGCGAGTTGAGCCAAGCGGTGACCTGCGTGAACTCCGGCATGTTGCCGAGGACCGGGTAGGGGGACTTTTTGTTGGCGGCGAGGGCGCTGTCGGGTCCGAAGCCATCCGATTCGGATCGAGTTGTCCCAGCGAGCCGTTTCTCAATCTGGTTTGCGATAAAGAGGGAGCCCGGCAGCTTGGCGAGCAGCAGCGTATCGAGATTAAAAAAGAGGGCCACCACCGTGGCGAGGGTCAGGGCGCCGAGGGCTTTATGCGAGAGGGGACC
>SCUR01000429.1 GCA_004297235.1 Candidatus Manganitrophaceae bacterium
GACGAGGGTCAGGTCTTGCAATCAAGCATTCACTCATATATGTGGTAATGCAAGGTCAGGTTTCGAGGTTAGGTTGAATATTGACTTGCACAGATGGCACCGCGTCTTTCACCTCGCCCCGGCTTGTAAACAAAAATGCGTTTCATTAAACTAAAATGAGTCATATAGATTGCATCCGACTTCTCCAATCGATGGAGGTTTGAAGATGGAAGATGGACAGGTGTTAAAACACATCGATGAGCTCGCAAAAGAGGAACACCAACTCTATTCAAACGAGAACCTGAGCGACGAGGAAATGAAACGCCTCAAAGAAGTCACCACGGAATTGGACCAATGCTGGGACCTGCTGCGGCAACGGCGCGGCCTGCGGGATGCCCAGGCCAATCCCGATACGGCGAAAGTGCGTTCCGCGAAGGTGGTTGAGAACCAACAGGGTTAACCTCGGGCGCCGCGAACGAATGAAAATCCATCTGATCGACGGCACCTACGAGCTCTTCCGAAATTACTTCGGCGCCCCGCCGAAGAAAGCGGGCGACGGCCGGGAAATCGGCGCGACCCTCGGCCTCTTGCGGAGCCTCATCGCGTTGCTCGCACGGCCCGAGGTGACCCACGTCGCCTGCGCCTTCGATCATGTCATCGAATCGTTCCGCAACGATCTCTATCCCGGATACAAAACCTCGGCCGGCATCGATCCGGCGCTCCTCGCCCAGTTTCCGCTCGCCGAAGAGGCGGTCGCCGCCCTCGGCGTGGTCGTCTGGCCGATGGTGGAGTTTGAGGCGGACGATGCGCTGGCCGCGGCGACGGCGAAGTTTAAGAACGAGCCGGACGTGGAGCAGATCATCATCGGCTCGCCCGACAAAGATCTGGCGCAGTTGGCCTCCGGCCGCAGGATCGTCTGCTGGGACCGGCGGCGCGACATCGTCCTCGACGAGGCAGGGGTGATGGTCAAATTCGGCGTGCACCCCCACTCCATTCCGGATTGGCTGGCGCTGGTGGGAGATGCCGCCGACGGCTATCCCGGCATTCCCGGCTGGGGGGCCAAGTCCGCATCGGCCGTGCTGGCGCGTTATGAACATCTGGAATCGATCCCGAACGACCCCAGTCAATTCGGCCTCGGCCCCGGCCGCGCCGCGCGTCTCGCGGAGAGCCTGGCCGCCCACCGGAAGGAAGCGCTCCTCTACCGGAAGCTCGCGACGCTCCGCGAGGACGTTCCGCTTACGGAAACGCTGGATGATTTGGAGTGGCAAGGCGCCCGGAGCCGGCTCAAAGAGATGTGTGAAGCGTGGGGCGAGGAGAAACTTCCAGAGCGCATTTCCCGCTGGAGCTAGATCGTTGGAATCGGGCGTTGCCCCAAGCTCCACCGAGGAGAATAATAATGTAGCGGGGCTGCTCGCCCCCCGACGCGGAGGGTGCATGCCCACCCTGTTTATCAGATGTAGAGCCGGCGCTGGGAGAAGACGCTTGGTTTCCGATTACCAGGTGCGCCTTGCCCCAGATCGATTTGTATGTGGGGCCGGCGCTGGAAGAAGTCCGTGGATTTCAGATCTTCACACCAGGTGCGCCTTGCCCCAGATCGATTTGTATGTGGGGCCGGCGCTGGAAGAAGTCTTTGATTTCAGATTTTCACACCAGGTACGCCTTGCCCCACACCCAAGGATTCCCAGGGCAGCAGAGGGGGCAAGCCCCCCCTATTTTTAGATTCCTAATGATCTAACCCCAGCGGTCGGGCTTGGGGCAAAGCCCCATTCAAATCTTCGCTTCTGTCACCGGTAACCCCAAAAAGATCGAACGGTAGGACCGGCGTAGAAGCCGAGTGGTTCGTGGTTATCTGTGCGCGACGAAATAGGGGTTCTTTCCACCGGCATGGTCGGTGACATCCAAAACATCGACGATTTCAGGAACCGCCTTCTTGATGGCGACGATCACCCCCTGTTTCAGGGTCACCTCGGCGCTTCCGCAGCCGTGGCATCCGCCCCCCAGCCGAAGATAGGCGACATGGTCCCGCACACCGACCAGCGTGATCACCCCGCCGTGGCTGGCGACGGACGGATTGATCTCCGTGTCGAGAAGGTGTTTGATCGCTTTCGCTTCCGGGTTGTCTAAATCGGCGGCGCTCTCCGGGACCGCCGGCGTCGGCAGCGCGGTCTTCGGATTTTCGACTTTAAAACCGGTCTGGTCGAGGGTGCTGATAAAGTCGATTTTAACCTCTTCCAAAAACGAGGCGTCCCGCGGCTCCATGAAAATCTTGAGCCCGTCGGCTTCCGTGATCACATCGTCCGCCTTCCGCTTTCCCGCTTCCACAAAGGCGAGGCCATATTCGATTTTCGACGCCGATCCTTTCATCGTCAGGCGAAGCCCCTCAATCTCCGTTTTCTTTTGCGCTTCTTGATCTTTCTTCAGCGCTTCGATCTTCTTTCTGGCTACTTCGGTCACTTGAATCATTTCAATGTCCCTCCTAATATAGCCGGATCATACCATACCTAGATAGCGCTGTTCCTCAAAAATCGGTGGAGGAGGGAGGAAAGGGGCAATCTAATTGCGGGGTGCGGAGTTTAAAAGCGTTTGAATCAGATCTAAATCTAATGAGCAGAGAATCCGGGGCAGCCTTGATATCTAAAGTCCGGAAGCGCCCGCGTTAAGCCGCCTTCCCTTTGAGCTGATCTTTCACCGTCTCTCGGCTGACAAACTTATTGAAGGTGCTCGGCTCCCCGTCGGCCTTTTTCTCCTGATAAAGGAAGGCGAGCCCTTTCTCTTCGAACTTCTGAAAAAATTCTTCCCATGGAATATCCTGCAATTCCTCCTCGGCCCCGCCCGGAAAGTTGATCCGCAAAATATCGGTCCCCTTCACCACCGCCGGTTTTCCCCCGCGGGCTTCCGCCCATCGGCGGATCTCCTCGGGGTCGACAGTCACTTTCGATTCGCCTTTCTCCGCCATGTTCTCCTCCTTCCGAATTTTTTATTTTCATCTTATCCTCTCTTCCGAGGCAGCTTCAATAGAACGATCGGAGTAAAACCAGATAAGTACGACTCCCGCAAAAGGCGGCGATTGGGTCTGTCGAGGGAACTCCCCTTCCTTCATCTCGGATACCTCTTTTGATCCGGCACACCCCGCCGGTGACGCGCGATACATTTTCCCCCTACTCGAATGACGGATAAAAACGCAAGCGTTTTTTAATACTTCGGCGGCTCAATTCTGATGGAGGGTTGATTTTTATTCCCGAGAATCTTCATACTGAATATGAGTCCTCAACGGCGACAACGGTCACTTCATCTTGGAATGTACCCGCAACGAAAATCCAGAAAAGGAGGCAAGCGTATGGTCGGTGTTTTAGTCGTGGTCGTTTTGGTGCTTTTGATCATCTATTTGGCTCAGAGAGTCTAAACAGGATCCCCATCCGACGTCCCGTCCCTGTTCGATCAGGGACGGGACCCATTGACATCAACGACGGAAAGAGTCGATGCAGCTTCAAGTGAACCATCTGACGAAAGTCTATCCCGGAAAAAAAGGGCTCCTCCCGACGACCTTTACCGTGGAAAAGGGAGAGCTCATTGCGATCGTCGGTCACAACGGCGCCGGCAAATCGACCCTTTTGAAAATGCTGGCCCACTGGCTGGTACCCGACGGCGGGGCGGTTCGGGTCGAGGGGGTCGATCTGAAAAATAGATTGGCCCTGGTCCGGAAGATGGGCTTTGTCCCGGAAACGCCGAACCTCTTCGATCTCTTCTCCGTCGAGTACAATCTCAAGCTGTTTGCCCGGCTTTTTCGGGTCCCCTTTTCACGGGTCGAAGAAACGTTGAAGGAATTTAATCTACTCTCTCACCGCCGTCACAACATCATCGACCTGTCGAAGGGGCTCAAGCAACGGGTCAGCATCGGGCGCTCGCTTTTAGCCGATCCGCCGCTGCTGCTTTTCGATGAGCCGACCTCCGGTCTTGATTTTGAAATGACGAAAGATATTTACACCCTGTTGCAACGGCTTCATGCGTCGGGGAAAACGATTTTGTTTACCTCGCATCGACCCGAAGAGATTAAAACACTCGCCACCCGGATCATGGTGCTTCATCAAGGAGGCCTTGTCTTTGACGGTCCCCCCGGCGATTATTTTCAATCGAACATTCATGAGAACCTCTACGCATGATCAGAAATATGATCACCCTGATGTCGAACGATTTGGCGACGGCCTTTAAAAACAAGACCCTCTACCTGATCCTCTTTACTCCTCTCTTCGTCTTCTTGGCCTTGCAGTTCGTCGATCAAACCGACACCGGCCATCGAAAAATCAAAATCGGGCTGATTGAAAAAGCGGCCTATCCCCCGGCGATGCTCCGAAGCATCCGGTCGGCCGATCAGGCGTTTGAAGCGGTCTGGCTGGCGGATGAAGCGGAAGGAAAAGCGTGGCTGAAAGAAAAAAAGGGGGACGGCATTTTGAGGCCGTCCGGGAAAGAGCCGCAACGCCTGGAGCTGATCGTTTTGACGAAGGCCTCGTTTCAAACCATTGCCATCGTCGAAGGGGTGGCCGCGTTGCAGAATTCCGTCGAGGGGGATCGCCCGCATTGGATCTCTGAGATCCAACCGATTCGGGAGAGCACGGTTCTACAGCAGACGCGGCCGACCTGGATTTTAATGCTGGTTTTACTCGTCGGCTTCATTGTGCTGCCGGCGCAGATTGCCGAGGAAAAAGAAAAGAAGCTCTTGCTGGGGCTTTTGCAAACCCCGATCCGGGAGATGGAATGGCTGCTCGCCAAGATCTTCTCGGGAATGATTTTAATCGGCGCGTCGGTTCTCTTTCTTCATCTGTTGGGTCGGCTTCCGCTGGAGCTGGGAAGCGGCGCAAGTTATATCGCCTTTCTGATCGCCGGCGCTTTCTGCTTCAGCGCTTTTGGAGTGTTCGTCGGCTTTTTATGCCGCACCCAAGCGAGCGCCCGAACGCTCGGCGTTCTTTTTTATCTTCCGCACCTCCTTCCGTCCGCCCTCTCCGAATTTTCTCAAAAATTAACGGCCGTGGCCCCGTTCCTCCCGTCCTACCCGTTCTATGAGCCGATCCGGTCGATCCTCCTGGAGGGAAACCGGCTCTCGAATTTTTTTCTGGAATGGGTTTACTTAGTCTCGGTCGGACTGGCGGCCTGTTTTTTCTCATATATCTTGATGAAAAAACGGTGGCTGATGTGAGCTTCATCGGCGGAAAGCCTTGCCGAAACTTCGTCTTGATTCAAGAGGGTGCGAAGGAGGGTTCCTATGCCATCCCGGCAGAGGAGACGGGGAGAAGCGATCCGGATAGGCACTTTTTCGGTTGAACGAGAATAAAGCATTTCCCGGGGAGGGTGCGTTTACCGCTTGGGCGAGCCGAAAATCTCATGCATAAGATCGATGAGCTTTAATATTTTCTTATCCCGGACCCGATAAAACACCTGGCTTCCCTCCCGTCGGGAATGGAGGGCATTTCGATCCTTCAGCAGATTGAGATGCTGCGACATGCTCGACTGTGAGAGGTTCAGCGACTGGGTCATCTGCTGAACGCTCATCTCCTTATCCGCCAAGACCGCGACAATCTGCAGCCGGGTCGGATGCGCCAACGCCTTCAAACATCTCGCCGTCATCCGTATCTTCTCTTCGATCGTCATACACCGCACTCCATAAGCATGACCACATTATACCATGGTGACATCTTAACCGCCTGCCTGATCGACACGATAAAACAAGGGTGGCGAGTCCGTCCAAGGGACCGTTCACCAATCGTCTTATTTTAATATGAGTCGCCCTGTGAGTGCAAATGATATCCGGGCCGCTCGAAGCGGAAGCGGGGCGGGTTTCTAATGACCCCGACCTTCACGACGGCCGTCCCACGCTGCTCATCGAGCCGACCGCCGCATCCACATCGGCGCTTTTGAAGAACTTGAATGTATCGGGGAAGAACAAAATCTGGTTGGAATTATTTGACTATTTATGTATTATAATATCATAATGTTTAGGAGGATAAATGGTTAAGGAAAAAGTAAAGATCACAGCAAAAGGGATGACTGCGCTGGCGCACCCGACCCGGCTGCAGATTATCGCCGTCTTGAGAAAGAAAGAGATGAGCGTTCAGCAAATGATCCAGTCGCTGAAGTTCTCTCGGTCGAATCTGTCCGAACATCTGCGCTTATTGGAAGATTGGCGTATTCTCGATTCTCGCCTCGAAGGAGGCCAGGTTTTCTATCGGGTCCTGGATAAAAAGATCTTGAAGCTCATTGACCTCATGCAGAACATTTTCTGTCCTTCCAAGCAGCAAGAGCGCCCCCCCGGGGGATGATTCACGCTCATTCGATGAGACACCGCATCTTGCTCCGCGAACAGGCGCATGAAACACGACGAACCTCGGTCCCGACGAAAGCACCGCTCGTGTGTCGGTCTTGTTCACCGCCCCGCGCTCTTTTGATCGGCGTCATCGGGCGCTTCGAGCGGATGGAGAAAGAGAACCCAAGACTTTACGAGCCTATCGGCGGCTGGCGCAAAGAATGAATGAGTATCAAAACGGTTGATTGCGGCGGCGCGCCGCCTCAAGGCGCTTCAGGCAATCCAAAGAAATAAAACAGGTAGATATCTTGATGCGGAATTTCGACTTGGTTCACGACGGTCCGAAGAGCGTTTCCTTCGGCATCTTGGTAGATAAGCGTCACATGCGATTTCCCCTTCAGGCTCTCGCTGTACCAAAACGGGATGGAGACGCTCGTCCCGGTGCGAATGCTGAGCGCTCGGCTGGTGGAGGCAATCCCCGCGGCGTCGATCTTTGCATAAATGAAGAGCTCCCCCTCCGAAACCACAGCGCCACCCGCCCGCTCGACCTGCTCCCTTAAAACCGATCGCGCATAAGAAACAATCGCCGAAGAGACGGGCGCCGCCCCCATCATCTCGACATCCAACGAGACCTTCTTCCCGTGAATGAGGCGCGGGTCCAACGCCAGATTCCGATCGAGCGCCGTTGCAATCCCCGTCTGGGCGGTCGATCCCATCCCGGAAGTGGGAGGGATTTGAGTCACCGTCGCGCAATGCGCCAAGAAAGGGGCAAGAAACAGAAGAAGAATCCGCAGAGGCGGTCTCATTTACTTCACCGTTCGGAAAGGGCCGATCATGTAGAACCAAAAGCTCTCGCGCAGCGACGCCCTTCCAACCCGGTCGAATGCGGCGAGGAGGCGCTCTTCTTTCAGATCGTAGAGGACGAAGTGGAAATCGGCGAGGGCGCGGGTGATCTCGGCGTAATAGATCAACGGGAAATCCCGGCGGATACGGTCGACCCCTATCGCGCGGGCCCGGGCGGTGAGCCGCAGATCGGCCTCGGCCGGGGAGGAGACGATCCGAACCCCCTGCTCCGCCAGCTTCTCGGCGAGCCAGGAGTGGATGAAGGCCTCCTCCGGACTTCGCTCCGTGTATCGCTCGGTGAGGGTCACCACGTCGAGGAAGATCTTTCTTCCGGAATAAGGGGTGAGATCGAGACGCTCGATGACTTTTCCGAGCGCCGACGTCTGGGTGATCTGGGCGTTGGCGGAGAGCCCGCTGATCGGCCCTTGATAGCGCTGCGTCGCACAGGCGGAGAGGAAGAGGAGGAGAAGGATCGACAGGAGCGGCGCGGCCGCGCCCTTCGAACGACCGGCCCCTTTCCCCCGGTGGAACACCCGCATCAACCCGACCTCTCTCAAGATAAACCGATCGCATCCGATCGGCAATTCATTATCTTAAGAAAGTATATCCGGGAAAGTCAATTTTACATCAGGCGGCGAGGCCGCAAAAATCTTCCGCGGCCGATCCCCAACGAACCGACGGTCCCAAAATCACTTGACGGTCAGAACGATTTTCCCGATGAGATCCCCCGACTCCATCCGTTCATGGGCCTCGCGGGCTCTTTCCAAGGGAAAGGTGCGGTCGATGACCGGCTTGATTTTTCCTTCATTGAGCAAGGGCCAAATCTGTTTCTCCAAGGCTTGAGCGATGGCCGCTTTTTCTTCCGCCGGACGCGCTCTTAACGTCGATCCGGTGAGGAGCAGCCGCTTGAACAGGATCTTTCTTAAATCGAGATCCACCGTCGCCCCTTGGATCGTGGCGATCTGAACCAAGCGCCCTTTGAGGGCGAGCGCCTCCAGATTGCGCGGAAAATACGGCCCTCCCACCATATCGAGAATGACATCGGCCCCTCTCCCTTGGGTGAGCGCTTTTACAACGGAGACGAAGTCCTCTTCTCGATAGAGAATCACCCTCTCGGCGCCGAGCGATTTGCAGACCGAAACCGACGCCTCCTTTCCGACGGTGGTGAAGACCCGCGCCCCCCGCGCATGGGCCATTTGAATCGCCGTGGTGCCGATCCCTCCCGACCCGCCATGAATCAGAGCCGTCTCCCCTTTTTGAAGCCGCCCGCTTTCAAAAAGGTTGGTCCAGACGGTGAAGAAGGTCTCCGGCAGGGCGGCGGCCTGGACGAAATCAAACCTTGAAGGAATCGGAAGGCACTGTCCTTCCGGGGCGGCGACATACTCTGCGTAGCCTCCGCCCGAGACCAGCGCGCAGACACGAGCGCCGACCGTCCAGCGCGTCGCTTCCGATCCGAGGGCCGCAATCGTTCCGGAAACCTCCAGACCGAGAATGTCGGAAGCCCCCGGCGGAGAGGGATAGTGTCCTTGGCGTTGATAACAATCGGGACGATTCACCCCGGCCGCATGCACTTCGATCAGCACTTCTTGAGGGCCGGGCATCGGCCGCGGCCGCTCTCCAACCTTCAGAACTTCGGGACCGCCGAACTGTTCGATCTCAATCGCTTTCATTTTCGGCCCCTCCGGCGAGCGTCGCCTGCAACGGCAATCTTCCGAAATATATCAAAACGGCCGTGCTTTCGTCATCTACCTCGTCGCTTCCGGACGCCCTCTCCCTCCCTGTAATGCTCTCAGTGGCGCTCGGCGCGTCGTCCGAATGCCCGGCGCGAGGGGCTAAGACACTCACAACCCAAAAGAGAAGAAGCGTTCAGATGAATGGAATAAGCCGCACCTTAATTCCACCCCTCGTTTTGGCGTTCGTGTTGTCGTGCAATAATCCAGCTAACCCTTCATTCTGACCACGGTAAGGTGGGTTTTCATTAGATCAGAGGGTCGCCAAAGCTACGCTGAGGGTGGGGGCGTTGCGCTTGTCGTGGTGCTCTTTTACAACAATCTTCACATTGTGGTCGACCGCAAACAGAAATCGCAGCAGTCGCTCCACGGAAAATTGCCGGAACGGCCCGCGCCACATATTAGAGATATCGGGTTGTTTAACGCCCGACAGTTTCGCGGCGGCAGTCCGTGTCAAACCGCGCTCTTCTAGGATCGTGCCGATTTATAGACGAGCTGGGCTTTAATGAGATGTTCATCGGCATTCGGAAAATTGATATCGGCGAACACGTTCTCGCTTCCGATTGTATACTCCTTCTTCTTTTTCATCTCTTTCGTTCCTTCTCTATTTCTTCTGCCTGTATCAATCGGCCCATCACTAACTCCATGTCTATTTCAAGGGCTCGCCCCTGCAAAGCCGACCGGGAAACAACACTTGGCGGAACGCTGGTGAACGCCCAGTTAATAGCGAATCACTCCCCGCCGTCCGACCCACAAACTATGTGGCAATTAACTCGAAGTGAATTCCAGGCTGGTCGACAACGAGCCGTCTTTTGGTGACAGCGGCAATCTCGGCCAAAAGTTCCAAACTAGGCAAACGTTTATCCCTCAAACTCTCAAGACGGCCGATCTGCGCTTGCGTTTTACCAAGCTCCTTCGCAAGTTCTGCCTGGGTCAATCCTGCCCTCTCCCGAGCGGTTTTAATCGCGCGGGCAATCTCAATCCGAAGAGCGGCCCGATCCATCAGAACTTTCATCGCAGGGTCTTTTTCCTGCTCGCGGATGAACGGACCGATGGATGGAAGATCCTTTACATTTCGTTTTGTTATTTTCTTCATCTCATCTCCTTGCTAAATAAACTCGGCCATACGCTGAAGAGCCGTTTCTATTTCTCGTTCGGGAGCCTTCTGTCCTTGTTTCTTATAGACGTGAAGGAGAACCATCGTGTCGGACTCGACGATGACGTAAAAAATACGGGTCTGTGAGATTCGAAGCTCCCAAAGTTTTCCCCTGATCTGGCGCATGGAAATAGGTGCAGAGAGACCATATTTCTCAATCGCCTTAAAAGTTTCAAGGACATCCGCCCGATCCGGCTTGGACAAGCGCAAAAGGTAATCCTCAACAGGACTCCGGCCGCTTGCCGTTCTGTAAACTTTGATGATCACAGCTAATTATAACCAAAAGGTTATTATATTGCAAACATAAAAAAATTACTTAATCATACATTTGTTCTTTATCTGTTTCTGCCACCACGCTACTCCCCATATCTGCTTAGCAAACGGATCTAGTGCAGAGTGGCTTTCATGGTCCGCTTTCACTCCTCGCCATGAAAACACGGACAGAACACAGACAGTTGTCGGTATAAAAGCGTATTTTTTTTCTGATGTGATTTTGTGAGTGATTGAAAAGAATGGAGCGGGAAACGGGATTGGCCCGCACAAACCGCGAGCGCGTCGGATGGAGGCTTCGCTCTATATAAACGTGATCCCTCGGCCTTGCCGTGGAATCACTGCGCCGTGAACCCGCAGAGGGTCGCGGGGCATTCTCCCACCTCTATGAACACCTTGTACTATGTCGGAGATAATTTGGAGCGGGAAACGGGATTTGAACCCGCGACCCTCGCCTTGGCAAGGCGATGCTCTACCGCTGAGCTATTCCCGCATATGGAAGGTCAAACGCTGGGAAATATTATCGCAGACAGAGGGGGTCTGTCAACTATTGATGATGGTGAGGAGTAAGATTAACGAGCAAAGAGGCTGCGTGTGGAGTGAAAGACAGGCCGATTGAAACCCTTTTAAACTCCGCATTCCAAACTCCGCGAAAAGGGAGCGGGTTTGAAGTCCCGCTCCCCTCGCAATTCAATTAACGGGTCGCATCCCCGTTTCTAAGATAATTCCCCCGCCCGGTCGGCCAGAGGACCTTGTTGGTGTTGGAGCCGGGGAGATCGTAGATTTGTATCCCCCCCTGCGGGGTCGGGTCTTTCAGATTCACGATCACCTCCAGCTCCCCATTCCGGTAAACATCGGCCAACGTCGGCGCCGACATCGACCCGCGTCCCGGAAGCGGGGTTTGCACCAATTTCGCCCCCTGATTGTTCAGAACGATCAACGCCCCTTTTCCGGGGGTCGTCTCGTACGTCGCGAACAACACCTCCGGGATCCCATCTTTATTCAGATCGGCGACCACCGGCTCGGTCGCGAACCGCGCGCCGTTGGCGGCGAAGGAGAACTTCCAGAAAAGCTTTCCGTCGGAGCGGACGGCATAGAGGTTTCCATCGTAGGACGGGAAGAGAATCTCCTTCTTGCCGTCGCCGTCGAGATCGACCACCGCCGGGGAAGGATTGGTGTCGACGATGTTCGCCCCCGGATCGTCGAAGACGAGCGGGCCCGCCGTCTCAAAGGGAAACCCGAAACCGGCCTGGCGCGTGGCATCGGCATGAAAGACGAAGAGCGCATTGCCCCGATTGGTCGTGTTGCCGGCCAGCTCATGATCGCCCACCAGAATCAGCTCCCGCTTGCCGTCGCCGTCGAGATCGGCGACAACCGGCGGAGAGTCGGTGAACTCGCTCCGATCGGTGCCATCCGGCCCCCATCCCTGCTGCGCCAGCTGAAGACTGTGGAAGGCGGGAACGCCGGGGAAATAGCGGCGCTTGAAAACCGGCGCGCTCGGAAACGGCGCGCCGTTCAGCTTGAAGACGCCGACATAGGCATTGTCATAGCCGATCAGCATATCGTTCTTACCGTCGCCGTCGAAGTCGGCGATCCCGACGTTTTGATTGTAGGCCCCCGCTTCCCAACAGGTGACCTTCGGGGTGCAGCCGGTGGAGGAGGAGAGCTGCGGCCAGCCGGGCATCACCGCGCCGGAGGCGTTCATCAAAAAGGCGATCGGCTTCACGAGGGTCCGCGCGGCGAGCAGCCCCATCTTCCCCTCCGCCGGGCTGATGATGCCGGCGGCCAGCGAGCGGATTTCGGTGTTGCCGCCGAGGACCTTCGGCCATCCCGCCTTCGGCTTTCCGTCCCAGGCAAAGACCGAGATCCGCTCCTGATGGCTGCCGACGGCGATCTCAAGCCGTCCATCGTTGTCGAGATCGGCCACGACCGCCGGCGCCCAGATACGGCCGGCCGTCGAAACAAGCCCCTTCCAATAAAGGGTCCCGTCCGAATGCCAGACATAAACCGTTCTACTCCGGGCCGCGATAATCTCCGGATAGCCGTCTTGATCGAGATCGGCCACCGCGGGCGAGCTCAGCCACCCTTCATCCCCGCCGGGCAACGTTTGTTGAAGTTTCGGGGCTTGAACCGGAAGGATGATCGAGGTGGCTTGTTGACCGGCCGGTTGCGCCGGAAGGGGGCCGGAGTCATTCGGGGGAGGGGTGGTTTGATCGGCCGGCTGCGTGACGGGAGCGACGCCGTTGTCGGCGATCCGATCGGGCGTTTGGGGAAGCGAATCGGAATCGGAGCAAGCCGTCAGGGAAAAAGACAATGAAAAGAGCAGGCCGATAAAGGCCATTCGGACCATATTAAAAGAAAACGCCATAACAACCCTCCGTACAGGTTAACAAAGCCTCTATTCTACCGATTTCAAAAAAAAAGAATAGCCGCCGAGGATATCCACCTCTTGACATTCACAAAATTGTATGAGCCGAAAAGAGATAGTGATAAATGGGGTAGGAGTGTAAAATGCTGCCGCGAAGGCGGAGAGCCAGAGATTTTGGTTTAACGATAAATAGCATTTGAATGGGGCGTTGCCCCATTCCAGTAAGAATTTAGTCTAATGCGTCGCATCCCCATTCCTCAAATTATTCCCTCTCCCGGTCGGCCATGGAATCAGATTGGTTTTCGAGCCGGGAAGAGAATAGATCTGCACCCCCCCTTGCTGCGCTGCGTCTTTCAGATTCACGATCACTTCCAGCTCCCCGTCGCCGTCGAGATCGACCACCGTCGGCGCCGCCATCGATCCCCGCCCCGGCAAAGTCAGTTTGAAAAGCAGCGTTCCGAGATAATCGAGAACCACCAGCGCCCCCTTCCCCGCCACCGTCTCATAGGTCGCAAAAAGAATCTCCGGCACCCCGTCGTTGTTCAGATCGGCGACCGCCGGCTCGGTGGCAAAACGCGTTCCCAGATCGGCGAAGGAGAATTGCCAGAAGAGGGTTCCGTCGGGATGAACCGCATACATCACGCCGTCGTAGGCGGGAAAGAGGATCTCTTTTTTGCCGTCCCCATCGAGGTCGGCGACGGCGGGAACCGGGCTGACGGCAAGGATGTTGCTCCCCCCCGGATCTTCGGTCACCAGGGGGGCATGATAGCGTTTCGTCTCGAACGGCCGCTCGAAGCCGGGAAGACGGGTCGCATCGGCGTGGAAGACAAAGAGGGAATTTCCCAAGATCGTGGTGATCCCGGCCCGTTCATGATCGCCGACCAAAATCAGCTCGCGGGTCCCGTCGCCGTCGAGGTCGGCGACGACCGGCGGCGAGTCGGTGAACTCGCTCCGGTCTTCTCCATCCGGCCCCCATCCTTGGATCGCCAACAGCGGATCGTGAAAGGCCGGCACGCCGGGAAAGAAGGGCCGGGCAAGGAAAGCAGTGTCGAAGGGAGCGCCGGTGAGATGAAAGAGGCCGATATATGCGCTGTCGTAGCCGATGACCGCATCGCTCTTCCCATCGCCGTCGAGATCGGCCAGCCCCACGTTTTGATCGTAGGTCCCCGCCTCAAAGCAGTTCACCCCCTTCGTACATCCCCCCGCCGTGGTCGCGAGCTGCGGCCAGCCGGGAAGGAGCGCCCCTTGGGAATCGAAGAGAAACGCTACCGGGACATCGCTGTATCGGGTCCGCGCCGCGAGCAGCGCCATCTTCCCGTTGCCGAGGGGGCCCGCCGCAAGAGAGCGGATCTCGCGGTTCGCCGACCCCGTCTCCCCCCCGACGGTCTTCGGCCAGCCGTTTTTCAATTTTCCATCCCACTGCCAGACGGTGACCTTTTCCTGATGGCTGCCGACGGCGATCTCCCGCTTGCCGTCGCCGTCGAGATCGGCGACGACCGGCGGCCCCCAGATCCGGCCGCTGATCTGGGCCGGAGAGGTGTCGGCGGAAAAACCGAAGGCCGCCTTCCAAAAAAGGGTTCCGTCCGGATGCCAGACGTAGACGAAGCCGCTTCGCGCCGCGATGATCTCCATCTTCCCGTCGCCGTCGAGGTCGGCCGCCGCCGCGCCGCCACGCCAGCTCTCGTCGCCGCCCGACAGGGTCTGTTTGAGCCGCGGCTCTTTTACCGGCTCGGACGCGGAGGATGGATCGGTCGGGTCGGGGTCGGAAGGGGAGGGGGACGACACAAGAGGGGGCGGAGAAGATCCGCGGGAGCAGTGCGAAAAAAGCGGGTAAAAAAGGATCAACAGCAGAAGAAAACAAAAACGACGATGACGAACCGAAATCAACACGACAACCTAACTACAAAGAGCCATATACTACGGCAATTAAATTTAGAGCGCCTCCCGGCTGAGATCGGCCTGTTTGACGATGATGATCTCTTTCCCTTCGGTCCGGATCGAACCAGCCCGTTCAAACTCTTTCAAGACCCGGATGAAGGTCTCGCGGGTCACCCCGGCCATCGCCGCCAGCTGCTGCCGGGTGAGGGTGAGGCGGACCCGAATCCCCTCTCCCCCTTCCAGCTCCCCCTCGGGGATCAGATCGAGCAGCACCCGGCTCACCTTGCCGTGGGCGTCGGAGAGAATGGCGGAGCCGATCCGCTCATTCGCCTTTCGAAGCCGGCGGCTCATCGTCGCCAGCATTTTGAGCGACCAGTGGGGATGCTCCTGGATGAATCGGAGGAACGAGTGGCGATCGAGGGTAAAGACATAGCTCTTTTCCAACGCGGTCACCGTGGCGGAGCGGGGATAGCCGTCCAGAATCGCCATCTCCCCGAAAATATCC
>SCUR01000430.1 GCA_004297235.1 Candidatus Manganitrophaceae bacterium
GTTCGCAAAGAGGGGGATGACGCCATTCACATGGAGGTTCTTTGCGGCAGGAGAGACCGTCTCTTCGACCGCCCGATTTTCCTCGGAAGGCGCCGGGCCTTGGCCATGGGAGGATTCCGACGACGCAACCGGCTGCCCTTCCTCCGCCAAAGAGGTCCGCTCAATTTCAAACGGGATCTCTTCGGCCGGGGGAGTCATCGCATCGGCTGGAACCTCGGTCGGTCTTGCATCGGGGATCGGCGCGGCGGCCGGAGCAGGAATATCCAAGATCATCTTCGGATCGGTTCGCCCCCGCGTCTCCGCATGGAGACCCTGGAGCCGCTGCTTCGCCTCGGGATGAGTCGGCTCCAGGTTGAGGATCATCTTGTAGGCGGCGATCGCCTTCACCAAGAAACCGTTCGACGAAAAGGCATTCCCGGCACTCATATACGCGGCGATCGCTTCCTTTTTCGCGCCGATCTTGGCGGAATAATCGCCGATGCGAAGCAGATACAGGGTGTTCGTCGGATCAAGCCGCATCAGCTTCTTGAGGATCGCGACCGCCTCCGACCACTGGCTTTTCTTGATGCAGAGAAGAAGTTCTTCGTTCAGGGCGTCTCGGGATTCTTTTTGAGCCGACATGATCCTCTAACCTTTAATGCATACCGGGGTAGGAAATTGCCTACAGCCTAACATATTCTTTACAAAATGCAATATCGATTTCCGATAAGTCCCTTGAGTGAAGGCACGGTGCCGTCTCTCCCCATCGACCGTTAGACGCTCCCGGGCTGTCGAACAATATTCGCATTTTAACCGAATTGGATATTCCAAAGAAAGAGATTGAAGATTCCACTCTAAAGGAGCTCCCGGAGAATCACGCGTCTCGCCCGTTGCACTCCCGGGACGATTCCAATATAATGCGCAAAATGCGCCCCCTTCCTCTCAACGGGAATCATCTAAACCGCTCCGATTTTTATGAGGTGGTCCTCGAACGACGGCCTGTTCGCCTTGCACGGGAGGCGGTTGAAAAAATGCGCCGCTCCCGCCGGGTGGTGGAGAAGATGCTCTCGGAGCATCGGGTCGTTTATGGAATCACCACCGGCTTCGGGAAGCTGGCCGATCAGAGAATCTCGGAGGGGGAGATTCGCCAACTTCAGACCAATCTCGTTCGAAGCCACGCCTGCGGGGTCGGACCTCCCCTCTCCGAAGCGCAAACCCGCGGCATCCTCCTTCTGCGGGCGCATGTATTGGCCGGCGGTCATTCGGGCGTTCGCCCGGTGGTGGTCGAGCGGCTGATTGAAATGCTCAATCGCTCCGTTCATCCGGTCATTCCGAGCCGGGGCTCGGTCGGAGCGAGCGGAGACTTAATTCCCCTGGCCCATCTGGCCCAGCCTCTGATCGGGGAGGGAGAGGCGTTCTTCAACGGAAAACGGCTCCCGGGCGGTCGCGCGCTGCGCGAGGCCGGGATCGCGCCGATCACCCTGGAGGCGAAAGAGGGGCTGGCCCTGGTCAACGGAACCCAAGCCGCCCTCTCCCTGGGACTCCTTTCGCTTCAGGCGGCGGAGCGGCTGGCGGAAACCGCCGATGTGGCCGGGGCGATGTCGCTCGAAGCGCTGATGGGGACGCCGACCGCTTTCGATGTGCGGATTCAACGCCTGCGCCCCTACCCCGGCCAGCAGGAGGTCGCCCGGAAGATCCGCGCCCTGCTCGCAAAAAGCGAGATCCGCGCCTCGCATGTCGCCTGCAGCCGCGTGCAAGACCCCTACTCTCTTCGCTGTATGCCGCAGGTCCACGGCGCGGTGCGGGATGCGATTGACCATGTTCGAGCGGTCTTGGAGATTGAAACCAACAGCATCACCGACAACCCGCTCGTCTTTCCGGAATCGGAGACGATCCTGGCGGGGGGGAACTTTCACGGACACCCGATTGCCTTAGTCCTCGATCTCCTCGCCATCGGCCTCACCCACCTCGGGGTGATCTCGGAGCGGCGAATCGCCCAGCTGGTCGACCCGGAGTGGATCGACCTTCCTCGCTTTCTTACCCGACGGCCGGGCCTTCACTCCGGCTTAATGATGCCCCAGGTCGCCGCGGCGGCGCTCGCCTCCGAGTGCAAGCTGCTCGCGCACCCCGCCTCGGTCGATTCGATCCCGACCTCGGCGAATCAGGAAGATTATGTCAGCATGGCGATGGGCTCGGCGTTGAAGCTGGACCAAATCGTCTCGAATGTGGAAACCATCTTGGCGATCGAGCTGATCGCGGCAGCGCAGGGGGTGGCCTTTCATGCCCCGTTAAAGCCGGGCAAAGGAGTGATCGAGGCGATCAAACGACTCCGGGCAAAGGTCCCGCCGTTGGAAGAAGATCGCTCCTTGCGCGTCGAAATCGAAACCGTGAGCCGAATGATCGGGGAAGGTCTTTTTATCTTGGAGAGATGAGCGAGCGGAAGCAGCCGTTCGTTCACGGAGTCTAGCCGCCCCCCGCGAAGAATCGGCGCAGGAAGAAAAAATTCACCACGATGAGCGCGACAAAGAGAACAAGAGAGAAGACAAAGTAATACCGCATCCGGTAGCGGCGCCAAAGCTTTCTCATCGACCCGTTCGCTCCCGGCGCAACGCGGCGATCTCCCGCTCCATCCGCTCCAACTGATCCATCAGGTTCAGAATAATCTCGATGCCGCCGAGGTCGATCCGAAGCTGGTTTCGGAGCCGTTCGATCTTTGCGATACGACGCAGGGTCTCCTGCGGGAAGAGCCGATCTTCTCCCCGAATCGGAGCAATCAGCCCCTCTTCCTTCATCCGGCGCAGCGACGCGGTCGAAAGACGGGTCATCCGGGCCAGCCCTTCCAGCGTGACACAGCAGACTTCCTCTCCCGAATCATCCTTTCGATAGACCACCCATTTTTGGATCGATCTCATTCCCGGCGTCATCATCGGTTCTCCTTCGCCAGACGCGCAAGCTCCTCATAAAGGCGTCGCTCCTCCGGCGTCACCCGCGCAGGCACATTGATTTCGAGCCGGACATAGAGATCCCCTCTCCCGTTCCCACGAATGGGGAGTCCCTTCCCGCGGAGACGAAACCGTTTTTCCCTGCGGCTGCCCGCCGGAATTTTCAAGGTTCCTTCGCCGTCGAGGGTCTGAATCCGGACCTCGGTCCCCAACACCGCTTCCCACGGCATGACTTCAATTTTGGTCTCCAGGTCATTTTGATTCAGAATTTTAAAACGGGGATGGGGCAAAAGACGGATGCGGATGAAGAGGTCTCCCGGAGGACCGCCGTTCTCTCCCGGCTCTCCCTGCCCGGCAAGCCGAACCCGATCTCCGTCGCGCGCGCCGGCGGGGATGTTGACCGTCAGATCCCGTTCCTCGACCACCCGGCCGGTTCCGCCGCAGCGGGGACAGGTCTGCTGCCCGACCACCCCCCGGCCGTTGCAGACGGGACAGAGCGACTGTCCCGCGAGCCGGACCCGCCGCTTCGCCCCGTGGACCCCCTCCTCCAAAGTGAGCTCCATCTCCGATTCGACATCGCTGCCGCGCATCGGGCGTGCGGCGCCGGCGCGGCCGAATCCCCCTCCTCTCCGGCGCCCCCCCCTCGTGTCGCCGAAGAGCGATTCGAAGAAATCGGAAAAACCGCCGAACCCTTCGAACCCTTCAAATCCACCTTCGTATCGAAAGTCCTCTCCCCTTGCTCTCGCGCCGCCCGCTCCAGGGGGCGGGGTAAAGTCCATCCCTTCCTGCCACTGGGGCCCAAGCTGATCATATTTCGCCCGCTTCTTCGGGTCGCTGAGCACCTCGTTGGCCTCATTGAGCTCTTTGAATTTCCGCTCGGCCTCTTGCTTTCCGGCGCCCGTTTGGAGGTCGGGATGATATTTCCGCGCCAGCTTGCGATAGGCTTTTTTGATTTCGTCCGCGGAAGCGGTCCGGGGGACTCCCAGGACCTCATAGTAATCCTTAAATTTCACCGCCATGGCAGCACCCAGCAAGAACGATATGGATTCTCTGAGATGATTCTAGCATCATCGGAAGGTGGAAAAAAGGCTATTTTTCTGCGGGATCTTCTGAAAGCGCGCCGGTCAGCGAGACCGGGCTGGGGGCGACCGCTTGCGCCGCTTTTTTCCGAAGGGCGCGGCTCGTTCTTAACCCAAAGAGCATCACCATCGTTCCCATCACCATATAGAGAAACGCGAGATAGAAATGGGCTTTCAGATCGATTGGAGAGCGGACCGTCTTGAGAACCAGATAGAGACGATAGCTCCAGATCATCAATAAGATCGATCCGGAACGGATGAGGGCAAGGGCGGCGCGGGGGGTGATCTCCTTCTTCCGCAAACCGACCCGAAGGATCGACGTGGCGATCCAAACAGAGAGGAGGGTGACGAGCAGGTGAGGGGCAAAGAAAGGATCCTCGGCGCGGGAGCGGAAAAGGATAGAAATGCGGCCAAAACCGACCGCCAAAAGGATAAGACCCGATCCGGTTAAAAATTGTTGTGCGCGTTTTGACATGCGTTGAATCCTAATGGGAGAAAGATCATAACACGACCTCCTCCTCGCAGGCAAGCAGGTCTCTTGAAATCTCTGGCAACCTTGCTTGTCTCCTCTTTCCTGTTATGTTAGAATCAAGTTCGATTCAGATGCGCACTCACACGTTTATCCACATCGGCTCTCTTCTTCCCTTCACCCGTCAGACCTTTTTTGACCCGACCGAACGGACTCTGCTAAGATGGATGTAGTATCAGCAACAGCGGAAAATCATTCGGAAGAGGCCGTTCTCTCCTCTCTGGATCGCTACGTGACCGTGATGACCTACAACATTCACCACGGGAGAGGACGGGACGGCCGAGTCAACCTAAAGCGGATTTGCAGCGTCATCCAAGAAGGCAAACCCGATGTCGTCGCCCTTCAAGAGGTCGATCGAGGGATGACGCGCAGCGAACGGCTCGATCAGGGTCGGGAATTGGCCGATCTGCTCGAAATGCATCATGTGGCCGGACACAACTGGTATCTGGGGGAAGGGGCGTACGGGAATGTCTTCCTCTCCCGATGGCCGGTTACCATCGTGGGAAATCTCGATCTGAGTGTCCCGGGGCGCGAGCCGAGGGGCTGTCTGCTTACCGAAGTCCATCACGGCTCCTCCCTCCTGTTGGTTGCTTCGGTGCACCTGGGTCTCGGAATGGCAGAGAGAAAACGGCAGTCCTTGACGATTTTGAATCAATTGAGGATGCTCTACACGGATGAGCCGATCTTGATCATGGGAGATTTCAATAGCCTCTCCTTCTCATCGATCGTGCGCCGTTTCCGGTCCTCCTACATCGATGTCTTCGAAGAGGTCGGTGTCGGACGGCGATCGACCTATCGGAAGGTCGGCCTTCCTCTCCGGCTCGATTATATCTACGCTTCCGATCACCTCCTCCCGGTGAAGGCCCATGTGCTGCGCACGCAGACCGCTTCGGTCGCTTCTGATCACTTTCCGCTGATTGCGCAATTCCTGTGGAAGGAGCGAGATGAACGCCGAGAAGACGATCAAACCGGGGAGGAACTGTTATCGAATCGCTCAGGCCGACCAGATTGATCTCCTGGTCGATGCCGCCCCTTATTACCGAGCCCTCTATCACTGCATCACTCAGGCGCGCGAACGGCTTGTCTTCTTAGGATGGCAATTCGACAGCCGCGTCTCCCTTCTGCGGGGCGAGGAGGCTGACCGGGCGCGCTATCCGGTTCAATTCCTCCCGCTCCTCCAAAAAATCGCCGAAGAGCGCCCCGACCTCCAGATCTACATCTTGGCTTGGGATCATTCCATTGTCTTTGCTCCCGAAAGGGAGTGGTGGCAGTCGTACCGATTTCAACAGGAGACCGGCGATCAGATCCATTTTGTCTTTGACGATCTCCACCCGGCCGGGGGGAGTCATCATCAAAAGATCGTTTTAGTCGACGGGATCGTCGGGTTTTGCGGCGGGCTGGATATTTGCGGAGATCGCTGGGACACCCCGCAACATCGCCGCCAAAATCCCCATCGCAAAAATGAGGACGGCACCGCATACAGCCTCTTCCATGATGTCCAGATTGCCGTTCAAGGAGAAGCGGTCTCCGTGATGGAGGAGATCTTTCTCGACCGATGGGCGGCCGCCACCGGCGAGCGATTGCCCCCCCTTTCTCCCGCTCCTCCGCGGCGATTTGATTTTCCTCACACCCTTCGCCTCTCCGGCGGGCCGGTGTCGATCTCACGGACCCTTCCGATCGGGGCCTGCGGCCAAACCGCGCCGGTTCAGGAGATCGCCCAGTTCTATGACGATGCGATCGCTTCCGCCGAGCGGTTGATCTTGATCGAAAACCAGTATTTTACCTCCCGCCGCGTCTTCGAAGCGCTCCACAAGCGGATCTCCGACACGAACCGTCCCGGCATCGAGGTGATCGTGATCCTTCCGCAGGCGGCTCAAAATTGGAAGGAGGAGCTGGCGATCGGATTCGAGCAGCGGCGGATGCTGCAGCGGCTGGAGGCGGCGGCGAAGGCGAACCGTTGCCCGCTCGGGATCTTCACGCCGATTAAAACCGGGCCCCCCCCCCTCCCGCCGACGCCGATCTATGTCCATAGCAAGGTGCTGGTCGTCGACGATCGCATCCTCTCGATCGGATCGGCCAATACCAGCAATCGGAGCCTCGGACTCGATACGGAGTGCAATATCAACATCGAAGCGGAAGGGGAGAGCCGGCGGCGGGAGATCGCCCAGCTCTGCTACGCCCTTCTGGGAGAACATCTGGAGCAGCCGGCGGACGCGGTCAAATCGATGATTCGACAAAAAGGGGGATGGGTCGCGGCACTGGATGCCGCCTGGTCCGAAGGGGAAAACGGTCGGCTCCATAAGATCAACGACGCTTATCCCGAGACGTGGATCGATCAGGTTCTCCCGGAGGGAATCTGCTTCGACCCCGAATCACCGCTCAGTCCCGAAAATATTTTCGAAAGATTATTCTCGTGGCCGACCGAATCGATCCACGAACCGGAGGAAGCGGCGGGCCACAACGCGGGGGAAAACCCTCCGACAAAAGAAGCCCCGCCGACCGGGTCGAAGAAAGGGTTTCTGAAGGGGATCTTTCTTTTTTTCTTTCCGTTGATCGGATTTTTGCTCTACTTCTTCTTGGAGAAAAAGGGGATCGACCTCCGCGCTTGGATGACCTATCTCGATGAAGCGCGGGCGTCGCATTGGACCATTCCCCTTTTTATCACCGGAACGGTGATCGCCAGCGTCATCTCGTTCCCGTTGATCTTCTTTCTCGTTTTGGGGGGGATCTTGTTCGGAGCTTATTGGGGAACGCTTCTGAATTGGTCGGCCGCCCTCGCCGGCGCCACCCTCTCCTACTTCCTCGGACTCTACCTTGGGAAACCGCTCTTCCGGAACTTCACCCAGAAAAAGGCGCCGGCGCTCGGCAAGTGGATCAAACGGAAGGGCTTCTGGGCCATCTTGATCCTCCGGGTCGTGGGTGTCTTTCCATTTACCGTCGTCAACTTCGTCGCGGGGGCGAGCCGGATCCGCCTCTCCAACTATCTGCTGGCGACGGCCCTGGGGATGCTTCCGGGAACCTTTCTGATCTCCTATTTCTCCGATTCCATATTACAGGGGACCGTTCATTTCCCGTCGAAAAGCGCCCAGCTCCTCTGGGGATTCTCGCTGCTCCTCCTTTGGCTCGGCTTCTCCTTCTTGAAAAAGTGGTGGCTGCGGCGACAGGAGGGGTGGACCTAAAGACACCGACGGATAAATATCACTTCAGATAGGTTGGGAGGATCTCTTCCGGCCCCTTGAACGAGAGGCCGAGCTCCTTCGCCGCTTCATTCTCAACGCAGAGATTGTCTTCCTGGAGCATCGTCAGTTGATCGCGGGTGAGGGGCGGGCGAGGCAGGAGCCGCTCGGCGAGAGCGGCGGGCCCCTTCAACGCCCAGACCGGGAGGTGGACTTTCGCCCGGGAGAGGCCCTGGATCCGAAGAATCAAATCGATCAGCTCATTGAATGTGTACGGGCGCGGACCGCAGAGGGAGTAGCTCTTTCCGACGGCGAGCGGATTCCTCAGCGCTTGAACGAACGACTCGGACACATCCTCCACCCAAACCGGCTGGAGTCGATTCTTCCCCGGCCCCACGACCGGAACCACCGGCGAGTAAGCGGCGATCTTGGCGAGCAGATTCATCGAGCGGTCTTCCCGGCCGAAGATCAGCGAGGGGCGAAAAATAGTCGCATCGAGACCCGAAGCCCGGACCAGCTCTTCCGCCCGCCATTTGGTCTGGTGATAGCGGCTCGCCGCATTCGGACGGCTCCCCAGCGCGCTCATGTGGAGGAGGCGGCGCACGCCGGACGGCCGCATCGCCTCCACCACATTTTGCGTTCCCTCGACATGGAGTTTCTCAAACGTTTGTCCCCCCGGCTCGACGAGAATGCCGACGAGATGAATCACCGCATCGGCCCCCTCCATCCCACGGAGCAAGCTCTCGCGCAAGCCGATCTCCCCCGGAATCCATTCTATTTTCCCCTCTTTCTTATCCGGCTCATCCGGCTCATCCGGGGTAAAACGACGCCGCTCGCTCCGACAGAGCAGCCGGACCCGCTCGCCCCGGGAAAGAAGGCGGCGAACGAGGCTTCTCCCGACAAAACCGGTCCCGCCGGTCACGAAAACCATGGCGCTCCTGACGCCGTCCACCCGCCCTGTCGAGAGGATCGACGGCTATCTTGCAAATGGGATGAGCCTCTTCCACCGGGGGTAGGTCGACACGCCGAGCAGATAATTCAGGGGGCTGAAGCGGAAGAAGGCCGTGAGGAACCCGTCGACTCCGATCAGCCACATCGCCGTCCGCGCGAACCGGCTCCGCCCCGAGAAGAGGGCGAAGACGGGGAAGAGAACGCCAATCGTATAGCGCAGTCCGCGGTCCCACCCCCCCACATTGTAAGCTTTGTAGCTCTTAAAAGCATTCATCATTTGTCCTCCACGCAACAAGTTCTCTTCATTCTCATCATTGGACCTTCATCTGGTCTAGTCCAGCATAACGTCAATCGTTCGATCGGCACAATTCCCTCTTTGGAGGATCTGATATCCTCCCTTCGAGGAGGTCGGTTTCTCTCTCCTGATCGATTCGGGTATACTTGTCTTGATCCGAACGGCACCCCGGGTTCTCCTGATGAAGGTTGTTTATTGACTTCCCCCAGGTGCTGGCCTATACTATCGTGCTTTATATTGGGAGAGAGGGGACCGAGGCCGCTCTTGGCTTCGGTCGCGCACGGGTCACAGCGGAAGGTCATCTTTCCTGATGCATATCATTGACAGACCGAATCGAGCGAGCGGCCCCGGCCCTCTCTCTCTCGCCTTGAGAATACGCGATGGCATCTGAAGTTCGTGCGCCCTCCGACGCGCTCCCCAATGCCCCTGTTGAACTTCGAAGAGATGTCTCCATCTGGGGCTCTTTCACCTGGGGATACGCCGATGTCGGCGCCGACGTTTATGTGGCCTTAGGGCTGGTGATGGGCGCCGCCCATGGGGCGACGCCGCTCGCCTTCGCCGCCGCCGGCTTTGTCTATATTTTAATCGGCTTCGCTTATACGGAACTCGCTTCGGCCTATCCGGTCGCCGGAGGGGGACAGTACTACACCCTCCGCGGCCTCGGCGATATCTGGGGATTTATCACCGGAGCGGCCCTCCTCCTCGACTACACAATCGATATCGCTCTTTTTGCCACCGCCTCCGCCGGCTACATCAATTTCTTCTTTCCGGCCATCCAGAGCTATGGGGTCGACATCGGCCCCTTCCATGGGATCAACCTGATCTGGGCGGCCGAATCGCTGCTCCTCATCGTCTTTTTGATGATCCTCAATATTCGGGGAATTCGAGAATCGTCTCTCTTCAACTCGCTGATCGGCGCCCTCGACATGGTTCTGGAATCGACCATTATCGTTCTCGGTTTCCTCTTTGCCTGGAAACCGGAGATGGTCGTCATGCAGTTTAAGAACGAATTCCCTTCGGCGGAACAATTCTTCTATGCCGTCTCGGTCGCCATCATCTCTTACGTCGGGCTGGAATCGATCTCTCAAGCGGCCCAGGAAACGCGGCGGCCCGCCACCATTATCCCTCGGACATCGGTCTCCCTGATCTTTGTCGTTCTTCTTTTTGCGATGGCCTTCCCGGTGTTGAGCTTGGGGATTCTTCCCTGGCAGACACTGGCCGAGCGGGAGTCCGATCCGGTGGCTGTCCTGGCCAGCGCCATCCCTTATGTCGGCTTTTTGGCCGGGCATGCCGCCGCCGTTTTGGGGGCGACCATTGTTTTGATCTCGGCCAACACAGGGGTGATGGGGGCCTCCCGGCTCACCTACAGCATGAGTGAATGCCACCTGCTCAGCCCTTGGTTCAATGCGGTCCACCCGAAATATCGGACCCCGGTGCGGAGCGTGGTCTTCTTCTCCGGAGTGGCCGCCGTGGAAGCGGCTTTCAGCTTTTTGTCCGGCCCCAAGGCGATGGACACGATGGTGAATATGTATGCCTTCGGCGCGACGCTCGCCTATTTCATGAGCTTCATCGCCCTGATCGCCCTGCGGATCAAAGATCCTTACACCCCCCGTCCCTATCGGATGCCGTTTAATATTAAAATAAAAGGGGTCTACATTCCGGTGCTGGGGATCGTCGGCGCCTTTGCGACCTTGGGGATGCTCGGCGTGGTCATCTGGACCCATGCCCTCGGCCGGATCGCCGGTCCCGGCTGGATTCTCCTCTGGCTGGGAGTTTATCTCTGGTACCGATGGCGCAACAAACTCCCCGTCCTCTCCAGCGTCCGACACGATTGGGAGAAGGAACAGATCGCGATCCTCACCTCTGCGGAAGAGTTCGACCTCCTGGAGCAATACAAGCTCGCCCTGACGGAGCGGAATAAGAAAGAGGCCAAACATGCTTCAAAATAAGGCGTATCTCATCACCGCCCTTCGATCCCTGACCCTCCGGGAAAAGATTCTCACGATCAACATCCTGCTCTATTTCTGCGTCGGCGGGGGCATCCTGTATCGTGCCTTCTTCCGTCATGCTTCTTGGCCGGCCTATCTGATGGGGTCTATCTTCCTGCTGCTCGGGAGTTATCGTTTTTATATGGTGTACAAGGCGCTGGCAAAGGGGGGAGGAACGGAGGTTCCTGGAAAATGATCGATCTGATCGATCTGATCAACCCGCTGGGGGCGGTGATCGCCCTCTTCTTTGTCGTTTCGCTCATTTCGATCCTTTGGTGGATGCTCCATCCCCCGGTGTATATCCCGGCCGCCGCCGCAAAAGCGCGCCGCTCCGTTTTTGCCGTCAAAAGAATCTTGGTGCCGACCGTCGGTCTTCCCTATGCGGAACGGGGCGTTGAGCTGGCCTGCCGCCTCGGCGCCGAGCAGGGGGCGGAAATTCTTTTGATCTATGTGGTCGAAGTCCCCCGCACGATGCCGCTCGGAATTCCCCTTCCTGATGCGGAGCAGGAGGGAAATCAGGCGTTGGACCGGGCCAGCTCCATCGTCAAACTCCACGGTCTTCCCTCCCAGAGGATTCTCCAACGGGCGCGTCTGGCCGGGGAGGAGATCGCGCGGATCGCGCGGGAACGGGATATCGACATGATCATCTTGGGGATTCGGTCCGAGCCGGGATTGCGCGACGCGATCTTGGGGAGAACCTCCGATATTATCCTCCGGCATTCTCCCTGCGAAGTGGTCATCGATAAACTGCCGAAGGAGGCCTAGGGTTCAGGTGGAGACCGCCGGGACGCGGGTCAAACCCCTTTGAACTTCTCGGGCCAAACGATTATACTGTAGAGAACGACGATTGGGGAAACAATGCATATTGTGATTCTCGGTTCCGGAAGGCTCGGATCGCGTCTGGCCAATGCCCTGGTTCAAAAGGGGCATCGAATTGTCATTGTCGATGCGGAAGAGACCAAATTCAAAAACTTGGAAGAGCACGAAAACATCCACCGTGTCGGCGGGAATATCTTCAACGAGGAAACGGCCGACCAGATCGGAAGAGC
>SCUR01000431.1 GCA_004297235.1 Candidatus Manganitrophaceae bacterium
GTCCAGCCCCCTTTTGGGGGTGTTGATTCGAGCGGGCAAGCATCTTAAAGTGAAAGTGAGCGCGACGGGGGATGATATCGAATGGAGCTGAGATTTAAGAAATGGAGGTATCGGTCGAATGTTACGCAGGTTACCGGGGAGAGGAAACGCCGCGCGCGTTCTTCCTGGGAGAACGCCGTATTGATGTGGTGGAGGTGCGCGACCGTTGGCTTGCGCCGGATCATCGCTACTTTAAGGTCGAGGGAAACGACCACGGGCTTTATATCCTTCGGCATGATGTCGTGTCCGACAAGTGGGAGTTAACCTTATTCAAGCAGCGCGGGAGGGAAACATGAAAAAGAAACCGTCCATACAGCGGCATGAAACATTGGAGCAGATCCTCCATCGGACGCGTGAAACGGTCGTTGCCGATATCGAAAAGCAGCTCGGGCGGGAGCTCGACCCGCGCAAGATCGATGTTGCGATGGATACGGGAGACTGGGCCGCATTGGAACTGAGTGAGGCGGTCGACCATCGGATCCTGGAGATGCGATACAAGACCTACAAGGAGATCGCCGATGCCTTTCGCAGACTGGAAGCCGGGACTTATGGCGCCTGCGAGCGTTGCGGCGAGGAGATCCCTGTTGAGCGTCTAACGGTGGAACCGTTCGCGCGATACTGTGTTCCCTGCCTCAATCAGATCGAAGCGCTCGAAGAGGTGGAGAAGGGGGATGGTAAGTCTCATTCGTTTTGAACCCGTCCAGATTTGATTTGGGCGGTCTGCACTTCAAAACGGGCTCTCACGGCTCTCCCCATTGCCCCCCCAAAAGTTGCTCTACCAGTTTCATTGAACGAAAAAATTAAACCCTCCTTTGCAATCATGAAAATTTGAGAGCAGCGTTGGGAAGAGTAGTCGCGCATTCTTGATGGTTTGTTCAGCCAAAAACTGTTCTTCCATCTCACCCATTTTTGCGGACGTGCAACAATACACCTCTTTGTATTCTTTACATTTACGTTTGATATTGACCTGACGCATCAATGTGCGAAAGTGATGGTCGGTCGAAGGAAATGAATAACCGATGATGAAAACGCGATTTGCTTCGGCCAGAACATCGGCCATGCTTTTCCAAATTTTTGTGAACAGGTCTGTTGTTACTTTGTCTTGCGTACTTTCGATGTTGAGCTCCTGTTTAAGCTGTGTGGGCAGAACGATCATTGCCTGTTCGAAGATATTAGTTTTAAAGCTTCGGTTCTGCACCGGGTCCAGTTGATAATCCGTGCTGATCGAAACAGAGGGCTCATTACCCTCAAATAGCCAGTTCAACGATCCATGCGGCTTGAGAACCTGAATCTGAATACCTTTGGGATCGCGTGGAACGTCCGTTTGCACATGCGCATAAAACCATGAGGAGTGGTCTGGAGTATTGACCTGATCTAGGGCATGTTCCAAAACCGTGTCATAGTTGAGGCTAATGAAGGTAGTCGTGTTGTCACTCGGGATGTTGAATTTCTTTAAGAACCTCTGATAGATATTTTCAGACGGTGAACTAATACATCCGTAGATCTCATTCAGCAATCGTCGCAAGTCCCAGCCTGCAAGTAGGGCAAGATCGATTTCATCAAGCGCCGCTGGAATCGTCTGATCCTTCCGAAACTTTTTGCAACCGCAGTGTTCATCGCCTCGTTCCGAGTCGGGGTGACGAATCAAATTCCGCCATTCCTCCTTCTCTTTCTTGAGATCATATATCTCCTTGTAAACGCCTTTTGAGCAGAATTCGAGGAAGGTCCAGACCTCCTCCAGACCCACGCCATCGAGATCGTCTCCGCTCTCTTTACGGAAGAACCTGAGCATAATCTCTAACGCTGGGTATTGGGAAATTAGATTTTTGACCGCCTGATTTTTGAAAAAATTGCGGTCACCCGGGAGGCGCTTTTCACATTTTGTATAGCCGGATCCGATGGTCGCGCCGGTGCCGAGGATGATCACTGTTCTCATCTAAAACTCTCCTCATTGTGATTCATTTGACTGAAACAGGCAGTGAATAAGAAGGTTCGGTCAGGCTTCTCCTATACAATAACAGGGTCGGAGTTCCATCAGAGGACCGAACCATTGCCACGGAACAGGAGCTTATCAAAAAGAAAATGGATTTACTAGAATTGGTTGATAATGAGATATCAACGAAGGGGATATTTGTAACGAGCACGCGGGTATGTTTTGGTTTGTGTCAAAAGAGGCAAATCGCCATCCACTCAAGGAATGGATCAATCCTTCAGAGTGGAGACGGTTTTCCGGCCTGGCCGATTTATGGACTCAGAAACAAAAACGCCGAACTTCAATTCTCTTGAAGTTCGGCGTTTGAAAAAGTGGCACCGTCCCGAATGATGCGCTTTCTATCTGTTGACTTAGAGTCTAACCGGTCTGGATCTCATGGCCCTTTCGGTTACCCTGTATCCAGCCTTCTGTCCTCCAAACCATGAGCAGAAAGTCCATTTCGAGGCGGTGTCGGTGGAAGGAGGTGCTTTTCTTTTTCCTTGTTGTGCCTAAGGCTCTTTTCATCTAAGTGGGTGCTCTTTTTTACCCTGATTTGCACTCGGCGGAATCAGGGAAGGCTCCCATTTATTTGATGTTCCCGAAGGCCAACAAGGATCAAATTCGCATCGCCTTCCAGTTCGTTTATCAAAGAACCTTCTTTCTATCTTTAGACTACGCCCCTTATCACAAGAAGTCAACCCTGCTGGCTTGATCCCGCTCACAGCACTGCGGCCGGAATCGCGTCCTCTCGTCGCCGATCACTTTACTGTTTAACCGAACTTCCTCTCTTCCCCCTCCGCCAGAACCGGTGGCACCTCTACCCTTCCGGCTTCGCATCATCGAGGGAGTCGACCGTGCACGAAACATTAAGCATCTGCTATGATCGAATAAACAGACTCCCTGAGAAGGAGAGCTTATTTGGCCACCCCTCGAACGCCGCATGCCGTGGTGGGAGGTCCTCTTCAAGTATTCCCTCTTCGAGGCGGGAGATTCCGCCTGGTCGCTGATCATCGTCTCGACCTATTTCGGAACGCTCCTTCAAGCGGTTCTCAAAGAGCCGGGGGCCGAATTCGGTTGGGCGGTGACGGTCGGCGCCCTCCTGATCGCCGTTCTCTCCCCGCTCCTCGGCGCCAGTGCAGACAACACCGGGCGGCGTCAGCCGTACCTGCGATGGTTTGTCCTGGGTGCGGCGCTCTGCACGGCGGGCCTGACCTGGGTTCACACCCTGTCGACGGCCATGCTCCTCTTCATTCCGGCCTATATTTGCGTCAACGGGGCTTTTACCTTTTTTTCCGCGATGACCCCGGCCGTGAGCAATGAGAAGACGGTTTCTACGGTCATCAGCATGACCGTGGGGGGTGGGATATGGGGGGGGGCTGATCTGTTTGCTGACCCTGAGTCGGATCGCGCCGACCGACGCCTCGGCGGGCCGGGTCTTCCTCCCGATGGCCTTGATCTACCTGGTCCTCGCTTTTCCGGCAATGTACCTGGCTCCGGACTTTACCCCGAAGGGCGCCGCCAGGATCGACATGGCCGCCGCTTACGGCAGACTGAGAGAAACTTTTCGAGAAGCGCAAAAATATAAGTTCCTGTTTCGCTTCTTGGCGGCCGATTTCCTATACGAAAATGCCGTCGCTTCCGTGATCACGCTGATGGGACTCTACTCGCGCAACGTGATGGGATTTCACGCCGACGAGCTGACCTTTCTGTTCGGCCCCTCCATCGTGGTGGCGATGCTTTCGGCTTGGTTTCTCTTCGGACCGCTGATCCGGAGGATCGGTCCTCGAAAGACCGTGCTGGTTGATCTGGCGGTGTGGCTTCTCCTTTTTATCTTGGTCCTGATTATTCGACCCGGGACCTCTCTTCAAGTCGGGTCCGTGCGCCTCGATGCCAAGCCTCTGTTCACCCTCGCCGTCGCCCCCTTGGCCGGAATGGGGCTGGCCGGCGTCTGGTCTTCCAGCCGGGTGCTCCTGACCGCTCTGACACCGGCGAATAAATCGGGAGAGTTCTGGGGACTCTATAATCTCTCCGGCCGCACCGCAAGTCTCCTTGGAGACGCCACCTGGTCCTCCATCCTGACCGTATTGGGTGAAGGACTCCTCGGATATCAAGTCTCGGTGATCGCCCTCGCGATCTATGTTCTCTTAGGCGCCATTGTGATCGCCACCCTACCCGACACGCGTCCCTCCGCGCTGAACTTTGTATAGCCGCACGAGGCGGAGGCAAGGAAAATCGAAAAAAACCAAGAGACAAGAGCGCAGGACTCCGCGGGTGATCTCTTCGGTTCTATCCGGTCTTTCCGTTGAGCGTGATCGTGCTTCTCTCAATAAACTCGCCGGCTTCATCCAGGTGAACGATGGCCTTTCCAGTGACCTTGCGTGGCGTATTGCCTGGATTCTTGACCAGGAGTTCTATCTTTTTTCTCCTCCCTTTCTTCAGCGCCCCTTTCCATTCCGTCGAACCCTCCATCAGGGAAAGATCGGGAGAGAGTTCCATCGAAAGCTCAACGAGACTAATATCCAGATTGGCAATTGCGTTGAGCGTAACCCTGTATACTTCTTTTGAAACGCTCTCCTGGTCGAGGAAGAGTTTCAGCGGAGGGCTCGGCTTGATCGCCCCGGCATAAGAACAGCCATAAGGGAGAGGATGACTGAAAACCAGAATGAAATGCTCCGTTTGATCATTGTCCTCACCCCTCCCCTGCTACCACCGGTTCCGTCCTCGCTCAAACGAATCGAGGAGATTCTCTCCTCTGATCTCTCTTTTAGCAGATATTATTTTATTTTGAGCCGTCGCGGCGAAGAGAGCAACCCCTCAAAAGAGGGTACGCGAAATAATGCTCATCGATATTTAAGAACCTAAATTAGGAACGCGAATAAAGACCATAGACGAGATGCGCCCCACTTTTTTCCTTTCGGGCGAGGTACTTTGATAGATGCGGATTTATCCGCATCAAGATCTTCGTGCTTCGGATATGGATCTTCTTGACAGCGCTCCTACCGTTCCTGATAGGCTGAGAGCGCTCGGAGATCTGTTCAATGGTTTCGATGGAGGAGCAGAAACCCGCCCAAGCGTAGGATAAATGGACTCCACAGAATCAACATCGAGACGTCATCAAACGAACCTGCCGGTTCGGGGCTCGCTGCAATGGATCCCCTGGGTATTGGGGATCGCCCTTCTCTTCGCCGTTGTGGCCGCAGCCCTTCATTTTTCTGAAGCGCAAGCGTTTGTCGGTCTGGCTGAGCAGGTCGAGCCCGGGTGGTTCTTGCTGGCGCTGCTCCTCCAGGCGGGGACGTATTTGGCACAGGGTGAGATCTGGCGCATCGTGGGACGAGCGGCAAGCCGGCCTCTGCCCCTTCTGCGGGCTTACGAGCTGAGTCTCTCCAAGCTTTTTATCGACCAAGCGCTGCCGTCGTCCGGAATCAGCGGAACGGTCGTCCTCGCGCGCGCGCTCGAAGCGCGCGGCATGCCCCGATCCGTCGTGATGGCCGGCGTCGTCGTCAACCTCGCGTCGTATAACGCGGTGTATGCTATCAGTCTTGGAGCGGCCCTGCTCATCACGATCGTGCGCCATCAAGCGAACCTGTTTTTCGAGATCGTCTCCATCCTGTTCCTGCTTTACGGAGTAACGGTCACCCTGGCCATCCTGGCGCTCGCAGGGCGCAGGGCCGCCATCATTCGCAAGACGCTCGGGCGCCTTCGTCTTCTCAGACCCGTGATTAAGGTTCTCGAGGAGGCGGACACGCGCCTGGCCCACGATCGACGTCTGCTGCTCCAGGCGAGCGCATGTCAGCTGGGGATTGTCCTCCTCGATGCGGCGACCGTTTGGGTGCTTCTCTTTTCATTGGGGGTGATCGCCCCCTTCAGCGGCGTTTTCGCAAGCTTTATGCTCTCCAGCTTGTTTCGAACGATCGGCCTGTTGCCCGGGGGTCTCGGAACGTTCGAAGCGACCTCCGTCTTGACGCTGAAGCTCGTCGGCGTTCCGCTTCCCGCCGCCCTCTCGGCCACGCTTCTCTTCCGTGGTTTGAGCTTCTGGCTCCCGATGCTTCCCGGGCTCTGGTTTTCCCGTCGCATGACGGCCCGACACCCTGACTAGGCTTTCACTTTGAAATGAATTAAAATGTTTCAGATAACGACCGATCGGCACGGTCAAACCGGTTGAGGCGTTCCTAGAACCAGATGTTCTCGCGGAAGGCAGTACCTTCCAAGGATCAACGGAACGAAACGATGCTGAAAATCGATGGATCCTATCAAGAAGGGGGCGGACAGATCCTTCGAACCGCCCTGGCGCTCAGCCTCGTCACCCATACTCCCATTCGGATCGAGAAAATCCGGGCCGGCCGAAAGAGGCCGGGACTGATGCGCCAGCACCTCGCCGCGGTCAATGCCGCCGCAACCGTCGGCCATGCCGCGGTGGTCGGGAACACGCTCGGCTCTCAGGAGTTGACCTTCATCCCCGGCGAGATGACCGCCGGAGAATATACCTTCCCTATCGGGTCGGCCGGAAGCACGACACTCGTCCTGCAAACGGTGCTGCCGGCGCTTCTTTCCGCAAAAGGGTGGAGTCGCCTTACCCTTGAAGGAGGAACGCACAACACGACGGCCCCGCCGTATGATTTTCTTGAGAAAGCGTTTCTCCCGTTGCTCAGGCGCGCCGGCGCCCAGGTTTCGTCGACATTGAAGAGGGCCGGCTTTTACCCGGCCGGGGGAGGTCGAATGGAGGTCATCATTGAACCGGCGACCTCTTTTATCCCGATCGATCTCTCCTCCCGAGGAGAAATCCGCCGCCGGTCGGCCAGGGCGATTCTCTCGCGTCTTCCGCGCAAGATCGCGGAGAGGGAATTAGCGGTCATCGAAAGGGAGCTTTCCTGGGGGAGGGACCTTCTGACCATCGAGGAGTGGGATTCCGCCGGCCCCGGAAATGTGCTCCTCCTGGAAGTCGAGAGTGAACAGTTGACGGAGCTTTTTTCGTCGTTCGGCGAGCGCGGGCTTCCGGCAGAGATTGTCGCGGACCGGGCCGTCAAGGAGGTGCGGCGATATCTTGCCGCAGGGGTCGCGGTGGGAGAGCACTTGGCCGATCAACTCCTGTTGCCGATGGCCCTCATGAAGGGGGGATGCTTCTCGACGCTGCCGCCGTCGCGTCATACACTGACCAATATCGATATCATCCGAAAATTCCTCACCGTCCCTATTTCGGTCCTGGAAACAGATCGGAAGACGCATCGGATTGAAGTGGAAGTCTGAATGGAAAAGGGGAAAAGACACTTTACTGAAAGCGCATTTAATGGCACGCCATATCACCGGCCGCAAGAAGATCATTTCGGTATAGATCTTTCAATAGCCCACTTCACCTGGTCCAATGAGTTCTTCGAGATAACCGCTTAAGAGATCCCTCCGCGCGACGATTCCGACCACCCGGCCCTCCCGATCGACCACCGGAACTCGAATGAGGTGATTTTTCTGGATAAAACGGGCGATCTCCATCGCCTGGACATCGATCGAGACCGCGTGCGGATATTTCATGATCTCCGTCGCGGAGAGGTTCTTCAAATCCAATCCCGTCAGGATCGCATCAAGGAGATCATACTCGCTGACGATCCCGATCAGCCGCATCTGCTCGTCGACGATCGGAACGCTTCCGAAATTTCCATGGACCATCGCCGATAGGATGGCATCGCAGTAGGTCTCCCCTCTAAAAAAGGTGAAGGTGCGCTCTATCAGGTGAAGGGCCGTCATTTCCCGGAGCGGTCTGTCTCCCATCATCAAATCACTTTCCCTCATCGTCCTCTCCTCTACAAAATTCTTCTTCAATCTTTTCAGTGCGAATGTGTCGAGAAACTCCTGTTTCTACCGGGCTCCGGTCACGCCGCAAAGGGCTTTGCAAGCCCCGGTGATTTCTTCCTCGTCCTTTTTCTACCTTTATCTTCTGAGGAAGAGATCCCCTTTCTTCGGTTGGAAAGGATAAGCGAATCAAGCGAATTACCGCACCGGATACAGCGAACCATGGCAATCTCTCCCTCATCGGTAAAGACCCAATCCTCCACCATCATTCCCCGGCATCTCGAACATGCGTACTTCTTATCTGTATCGTTTCTCGGATCAACGTCGTTCTTTTTCATCGTCGTCTCCCTCAACCGAAAACCTTCGTTACGCGGGATGAAGACCCATGCCGCCGCCTTGTTTCGATCTATCATTCTCAATCTCTGCATCACAACCTGCTTTCATAACACCATCCTGACTTAAATGAAAAAATAGGACAAACCCACGAAAGAAGTGTTCATGAAGTGTACAAGCCCTCGACTGAATGCGGGTCAGCCTCCTTTTTAGCTACACGAATCGATCTCGAAGGAACCGTTTCATCAAGCGACGCTTTGCGAGCTCAACGAAGAGCAGGTAAGTTCCGGTTAATCCGATCAAGAAGAGCATGAAAGAGGCGGGAAGCGGCGTAAAGCCGAGCAGAGGCGCCACCGGTGAGTAAGGGAGCGCGCTCCCGATCAAGACGACTGTAAAAATCGTGCCGGTGAGGAGCCGGCTGGGACGGTTTCGAAAGGGGTTGCCAGCTGTCCTGATCACAAACAAGACGAGCGTCTGGGTGGCGAGCGATTCGATGAACCAGCCGGTATGAAACGCCTGCTCCGAAGCGTGGAAGAGGGCGATCAGAGCGCCGAAGGTGAGAAAATCGTAGGCCGAGCTGATCGGCCCGATATAGATCATGAATTTTCGAATGAGCGAAACATCCCAGCGATGCGGCTTGCGGATGAAGGTCGGATCGACATTGTCGGTCGGAATCGTAATCTGAGCCAAATCGTAGAGAAAGTTATTGAGCAGAATCTGAATCGGCAGCATCGGGAGAAAGGGAAGGAAGAGGGAAGCGCCCGCCATGCTGAACATGTTCCCGAAGTTGGAGCTCGTTCCCATCAAAAGATACTTCATGACGTTGCCGAACGCTTTTCTCCCCTCGATGATGCCGTTGTGCAACACCTTCAGGCTGCGCTCCAGCAAGATGATGTCGGCCGCCTCTTTCGCCGCATCGGTTGCTGTGGACACCGAGATGCCGACATCGGCCGTGTGCAGCGCGGGGGCATCGTTGATCCCGTCGCCGAGGAAACCGACGACATGCCCGCGATGCTGGAGGGCGCGAATGATTCGGTTCTTCTGGCTCGGGGAGACCCGCGCGAAAATTTTGAACCGCTCCGCCGCGTGGGCGAGCGCCGGATCGCTCATCCGGTCAACCTCCTCTCCCAGGATGAGACGGACTTGACTCAAGCCGACCGCCGCGCAGACGTGACGTGTGACCAGCTCGTTATCGCCGGTCAGGATCTTCACCTTGATGCCGTCCCGGCGAAGAGATCGAAGGACCTCCGCCGCCTCTTCCAAAGGCGGATCGAAGAAAGCGACAAACCCGACCAGCACCAGATCCCTTTCGTCGGTCGAATGATAAACAGGTTGTTTCGGAACGAACCGATACGCCACCGCCAACAATCGATACCCCTCCCCGCTCAACTTCTGATAAACGGTCTTGCTCTTCGCTTTTGCCGTGGCATCGAATAGCGCCTCCTCCCCGTTCGCCTCGAAGCGCACGCATTGGGGCAAGACCGCTTCGGGCGCTCCCTTCGTGATTAAGAGCCGTTCTCCCCCCTTTTCGACGACGACGGAAAGGCGGCGGCGCTCAAAATCAAACGGAATCTCATCTATCTTCCGATACCCTTCCATCTCCGGTGGACCGCGCTTCAAGATCGCCGCGTCCAGAGGGCTTTTGATTCCGGTCTCGTGGAAGCTGTTCAGATAAGCGAACAACAGCACACGATCGGAGGGTTTCCCCAGCGGATCGA
>SCUR01000432.1 GCA_004297235.1 Candidatus Manganitrophaceae bacterium
TCGTATTCATCGCAGAACATTCCGCGGCGTTCTCGCATGACCGGGGCGGAAGGAGAGAAGATTGCGGCGGAATTTCTATCCAAACGGGGATATCGGATTCTGGAGCGCAATTTCCGAACCGCCTTGGGAGAGATCGATCTGATTGCACAAGACGGAAAAGTATTGGTCTTTGTTGAAGTAAAAGCCCGCTCCGGAAATCGCTTCGGCGTCCCGCAAGGGGCCGTCGATCTGAGGAAGCAGGCGAAGATGAATCGCGTGGCCCTCCTTTACTTGAGCCAGAAAAAGAGAGAAGATTGTCAATGCCGGTTTGATGTGATTGGAATCACCCAGAGTTCGAACGGCGCCGCCGCGGTCGAACATTTTAAAAATGCCTTCGAAGGACAAGAAACGGGAACAGGATGTTAAGCGGGATCAATACGGATATCCAATTCAAGGGCGAAGTGTATCACGTTCAGACGGAGGATGGAGGAGTCGACAACCCGATCATTACCACGCTGCTCTTTAAAGGAGGAGCGATCTTCTCGTCTAAGAAAACGAGCTATGCCGAAATTCTTCAATCCGCTTCCTATCAGCAAGTCGTCCGAGAACTCATGAAAGAACAGCATAAGGGCATGGTCCGGGATCTGGCTTCCGGAAAATTCGACTCGGGCCCTTCCGCTCCGAAGGAAGTCTATCAAGACCGCCCGACTCAAGAGGTAAAGGCGCCGCCTCCGCCTCCGCCTTCCACACCGACTCCTGCGCCACAGGGGGCCAATCGAAAGAAAAGCCTCGATGACCTTATTTTAGATTATCTTTCTGAAAGAGAAAAAGGGGGCGATTGAAACGACTCCTCGCATGACTCATTCGCTTCTTCGAGACGGCGCCGCTCTCTCCCGCGAGTGATGCCGCGGTAAACGGTGAATCGACACTCGCGCATTCTCCCACTCCTTGTTTCGTTTCGGTGTTTTTTCCATCAGAGCAGGTTTGATCAGGGTCAAAAATGATTCAGATGTTCCATGTGTATAAATATTACGGGAAGGAACACATCGCCCTCGAGGACATCAATTTAAAAATTGAGAAGGGGGAATTCGTCTTCCTGGTCGGCTCCAGCGGGGCCGGAAAATCGACTCTGCTTAAATTGATCGTCGGTGAAGAAAGAGCGGAACAGGGACAAATCCTCATCGGCGGTAAAAATATTTCCCGCTTGAAGGAGACCCAAATCCCCTTCGTCCGCCGCAATCTCGGGTTTGTATTTCAAGATTTCAAGCTCATTCAGCGGAAGACCGTTTTTGAGAACATCGCCCTCCCGCTCGAAATTGTCGGCGCTTCCGGCGGTGAGATCCGCAAACGGGTTCCGGAGGTCTTAAAAATGGTTCAGCTGGAACATCGCCGGGACAAATTCCCGCCGTTTCTCTCCGGAGGCGAGCAGCAACGGGTTGCGATTGCCCGCGCCCTGGTCAATCGACCTCCTTTATTGCTGGCGGATGAGCCGACGGGGAACCTGGACGAGCTGCTTTCGGCCGAGATCATGGAACTGCTCAAAAACATCCACATCAGCGGGACGACGGTCATCGTGGCAACGCACAATCAGCAACTGATGACCAAAATGGGGAGAAGAACGATCGTTCTGCAAAATGGAAAAATCCTTTCGGACGGGACATCGGCATGAGACAGATGATTTATTTTCTGAGGACCGCCGTCGAAAATCTGCAGATCAACCGGATCATGGCTTTTTTTTCTTTTCTCTCGCTCAGCCTCACACTGACCCTATTTGGTGTTTTTCTTCTTTTCTATTATAATGTGCAGAACCTCCTTCAGTCGATGCAGGAGGACGTCCAGTTCAGCATCTATCTCGCGGACAGCGCATCGGAAGATGCCGTTCGGTCCATTCAGGAGAGATTGTCGGGCGATGATCGCATCTCCTCCGTCAAGTACATTTCCAAGGAGGAAGCGCTCACCATCTTTAAAAAGGAATTCCACGACGAATCGCTGTTGAGAAGCCTCGGAGGCAACCCGCTGCCGGCGTCGTTTGAAGTAAAAGTAAAAGCGGCTTATCAAGATCCGCAACAGCTTTCGGTCATGGTCGATCGATTCAGAAAGCTGCCGGGGATCGAGGAGATCCAATACGGATCGGAATGGCTCCAGAGTCTCGATACATTCGTAAAGCTTTTGAGAAAAATCGGTATCGGCGTCGGGGGGCTCTTGGCCGTCGCCGTCTTGACCATTATCGCAAACACGGTGCGTCTGCACTTTTATAGTCGGAAGGACGAAATAGAAATTATGCGGTTGATCGGCGCCACACATGCCTTCATCAAAATACCCTTTTTTCTAGAAGGATCCTTGATGGGACTGATCAGCGGGGGAGTGTCGGTATTGATTCTCTTTGGAATCTTTCAACTGGCCCGGACGCACCTTCAAACGATCGGGGGGATGATCGGAGGGTTCCTCAACCTCCTTTTTCTGCCGCCCCCTTTTCTGGTTGGAATTGCGGCGGGCGGAGGACTGCTGGGCGGAATCGCCGGTTTTATTTCCCTTTCGGCCCTACTCAAGGCGCACCTACCGACCGATGGCAAAAAGAGGAGTTAAAGTTGGATTTTGTCTCATCATCTTTTCGGCGATGATGATGTTTGAATCGACCTCGGCCGTGGGGGCCGAGAAGGCCGCGTCGCTCAACGAGAAGATTAGCCGTGAAAAGAAAGAGCTTGAAAAATTAAAAGAAGAAATAGAAGAAAAAAGAGATAAAAGCATTACGATTAAAAAAAAGGAAGGCTCCGTTCTCTCTCAGTTGGATGACATGGATCGCCGGCTTCGCGTTCTTCAAAAGGAAGCGGATCTGATCGAGTTGAAAGCACGGGAAAAAGATACGGAAATGGGCGATCTCTCCACCTCGATCACGGAGCTGAATGGAGATATTCGGGATAAAAGGGAGACCATTTCAAAACGGATTCGGACCATTTATCAGGAAAGACAGGCTGGCTCGCTGAAGATATTGTCGGCCGCTCGGGATTATCCCGATTTTATGCGACGATTGCATTACCTAAAAACTATCGCGCGCAAAGAAGGGGAGATGCTCTCCCAGTTTAAAGCGAAGCAGACCGAATTAGAGGGAAAAAACCGCGAACTGGGGATCGTGAAAGGACATCTTATTCAAGAAAAGGAAGCCTTGGCCCAGAAGTTGGTCGAGATTCGATCGGAGAAAAAAAAGAAAGACCGGCTTTTAACACGCGTTCGCAATGAAAAGATCTTCTATGAGCGGGCCCTCGCCGAATTGGATGAATCCTCTCTGCAGCTTCAAATGATCATCAAGAAGCTGGAGGAAGAAAGAAAGCGGCAGCAGCAACCCTCTCCGGACAAATTTTCAAAGGAGAAGGGACGTCTGACATGGCCGGCCGACGGACAGATCGTCTCCTTATTCGGTCGGCAGAAACATCCTAAATTTGATACCTTTATCTATAAGAAGGGGATCGAAATAGAGCCGTCGAGAGGGGATGAGGTTCGATCCATTTATGACGGAACGACTATTTTCGCGAATTGGTTTAAGGGATACGGGATGGTTATTATCGTCGATCACGGTGAAAACTATTATTCGATTTACGCCCATCTCGCGAAGCTGTTGGTTTCGGTCGGTGATCGCGTGAGAAAGAATATGCCGATCGGACAAATCGGGGAGACGGGACTCTCACAGGGCAGCAATCTTTATTTCGAAATTCGACACCAAGGGGAGCCGTTGGATCCGTTGGTCTGGCTCCAAAAGAAAAGATAACCGGATAACCGGTTCTATACAGCAAGGAGGAATATTCAATGACGCTCAGCAAACGGGCACGGATCACTTTTCTCGTCATGATCATACTGGGATTCTTCAGTATGACCATTTTTGTAGAGAGGGATCTTGAAGGTAAGGTTTCGGCTGAAACCGACAGCTACGAAGATCTGAAGCTCTTCTCGGAGGTTCTCTCGAGTTTACAGAAAAACTATGTAGAGCCGACCAAGAGCAAAGAGTTGATCTACGGCGCCGTCAAGGGAATGTTGAATACCTTGGATGCCCACTCCGCATTTATGCCCCCGGAAGTGTACAAAGAAATGCAGGTGGATACGAAAGGGGAGTTCGGGGGATTGGGCCTGCAGATCGGCACCAAAGACAATAAGCTGGTCGTCATTGCCCCCATCGAGGGAACCCCGGCCGATACCGCGGGGATCAAACCGGGGGACGTCATTCTCAAAGTGGATGATCAGGTTCTGACGAAAGACACCAGCTTGATGGATGCCGTCAATAAAATGCGGGGAGAAAAGGGGAGCAAGGTCATGCTGACGATTCAGAGAGACCAGGTTCCCAACCCGATGGTCTTCGAGCTCGTTCGCGACATCATCCGGATTCAGAGCGTTAAATCGAAAGTCCTCGAACCCGGCATCGGTTATATCCGGCTCACGCAATTTCAAGAACAGACCGCACGCGATCTGTCCAAATCGATCTCAAAGCTGCGTGAGAGCAATATTCATTCTCTCATTCTGGACCTTCGGAACAACCCGGGCGGACTCTTGACCTCCGCCGTCGAGGTGACGGAACAATTCCTTGAAAGCGGCAAGCTGGTGGTCTTTATTAAAGGACGAGACGGCAAACGAGACGAGTATCTGGCCAGCAATTCAGGCGCGTTAAAAGACATCCCTTTAATCGTTCTGGTCAATGAGGGAAGCGCTTCGGCATCCGAAATCGTCTCAGGGGCGCTGCAAGACTGGGGTCGGGCCGTGGTCGTCGGAACCCAGACCTTCGGGAAGGGCTCCGTTCAAACCATTCTGCCTCTCTCCGACGGTTCGGCGCTTCGCCTCACAACGGCGAAGTACTACACCCCCAAGGGACGCTCGATTCAAAATACCGGAATTGATCCCGATATCGTGGTCAAGCCGATTCTTCCGAAGGAGGCAAAAAATGCTCCGATTCTTCGGGAAAGAGATTTGGATCGACACCTAAAGAATGAAACAAGGCCCGATGCGGATAAGGTCGAAAAACCTAAGAACCCTTCTGAAGATACCACGGCGATGAGCGAGCCCCCCCAAGACAAAGAGGAGGATGTCCAGCTTCAAAAAGCCGTTGAACTTCTAAAAAGTTGGAGAATCTTCAAGGATCTTCCGCCAAAACTGACGGCCCAACAAAGCGCAAGATAACCGTCGGGCTGAAACATTGAACACGCATGCCCCGTCTAACCCCTCAGATTGCGGTGGGGTTGGACGGGGCGAATACCCCTTCCGTCCTCTTGAGTTGAGATTCCATCAGCTTGATGTCCGGGAATCTTCAATCAGTGAAACAAAGTTCGGTCCTCCGATTTTCGAAATTTTCTCATGCAAATTTAAATTAGGACTTGATTTTATCTGCTGAATTGTTATATATCTTATTAGCACTCTCGATATGAGAGTGCTAATAAAGTAACTCTCCATTTCAAACACCTTGTAAATCCAGTTTAATTTCCAATTTTGAAGGAGGAAGCAAATGGCACAGGCGACGAAATCTGCCGTCAAGTTCAAACCCCTTAAAGAAAGGGTTTTCGTTAGTTACACGGGCGAGCTTGAAAAAACTTCCGGCGGGCTATATATCCCGGATGCTGCCAAAGAGAAGCCCCAACGAGGAAAAGTAGAGGCGGTCGGCGGTGAAGTAAAGAGTGTTAAAGTCGGAGATACGATTCTCTTCGATAAGTACGCGGGGAGCAAAATTACGATTGATAATCAAGAATATCTCATTTTAAAAGAAGAAGACATTCTCGGTATTCTCGAGTAACGAAAACCAGAAATTTTAACTGCTCAGAAGGAGGATATAGATGGCAAAGCAGATGATGTTCAGTGATGATGCCCGGGCGGCCATCCTACGGGGTGTCAATCAGCTCAGCAATGCAGTGAAAGCGACACTGGGTCCCAAGGGACGAAATGCGGTCATTGAAAAGAAATTCGGGGCCCCGACGATCACGAAGGATGGTGTCACGGTCGCCAAAGAGATCGAGCTGAAGGATCCCTATGAAAATATGGGCGCTCAGCTGGTGAAGGAAGTGGCCAGCAAAACCTCGGATGTGGCGGGCGATGGAACCACCACCGCCACCGTCTTGGCCCAGGCCATTTTCAGAGAAGGGGTCAAGAACCTCTCGGCCGGCGCAAACGCGATGGAGTTAAAGCGGGGTATTGATAAAGCGGTTGAATTTGTGACCGAAGAGCTTAAGAAGATTTCCAAGCCCTGCCAGACGAAAAAAGAAATCGCCCAGATTGGAACGATTTCGGCGAACAACGATAAGACCATCGGAGATCTGATCTCCGAGGCGATGGAAAAAGTCGGCAAGGACGGGGTGATCACCGTTGAAGAAGCCAAGAGCATGTCAACCTCGCTGGATGTGGTTGAAGGGATGCAATTCGATCGCGGCTATATTTCACCCTATTTCGTCACCGATTCCGAAAGAATGGAAGTTTCGCTCGAGGATGCATTCATCCTCATCAACGAGAAGAAAATCTCCACGATGAAAGACCTTCTTCCGGTTCTTGAGCAGGTTGCGAAGATGGGACGTCCGCTCCTGATCATCTCAGAGGATGTCGAAGGGGAAGCCCTCGCGACCTTGGTGGTGAACAAACTGCGCGGAACCCTTCAAGTCGCCGCCGTCAAAGCGCCCGGCTTCGGGGATCGAAGAAAAGCGATGCTCGAAGATATCGCCATCTTGACCGGAGGCCAGGTCATCTCTGAAGATCTCGGCTTGAAGCTCGAAAATGTAAAGCTCTCCGATCTAGGCCGGGCCAAGCGAATCACGATCGATAAGGATAACACCACGATCGTCGAAGGGGCCGGTGATCCTCATAAAATTCAAGCGCGCGTCAAGCAAATCAAAGCTCAGATCGAGGAGACCACCTCCGATTACGATCGGGAAAAGCTCCAAGAGCGGCTCGCGAAGCTCGTCGGCGGGGTTGCCGTCATCAACGTCGGTGCAGTCACGGAGACGGAGATGAAGGAGAAAAAAGCCCGCGTGGAAGACGCCCTTCATGCCACCAAAGCGGCGGTCGAAGAAGGAATCGTTCCGGGAGGCGGCGTCGCGCTGCTCCGCTGCATTCCGGCGCTCGATAAAATCAAGCTCGATGGAGACCAAAAGATCGGCGTCGACATCGTTCGTCGTGCCTTGGAAGAACCGATTCGCCAGATCTCCGAAAATGCCGGCGTGGAAGGCTCTGTCGTGGTCGAGCGAGTCAAGCGCGAAAGCGGCGCCAACGGATTCGATGCAGGATCGGAAACTTATGTGGATATGGTCCAAGCCGGAATCATCGATCCGACGAAAGTCACCCGCACCGCGCTTCAGAATGCAGCCAGCGTGGCCGGGTTGATGCTGACGACGGAAGTGATGGTGGCGGAGATCCCCGAAGAGAAGCCAAAGGGACCTGCAATGCCTCCCGGCGGCGGGATGGGAGACATGTATTAAGCGATCCCTGAGGATGTAAATCCCAAGCATGTTTTGAATGCCCGGAAAGCCCCCCGTTGTCTTCCAGAAATGGGGGGCTTTCATTTCTTATTCGTTGACTTGGTGGAGCAAGTCGGATAAAATAAATCCAATTTTGAGAGGGGCAGAAATGGCAAATGCAGTCAAAGTAACCAGTCAAACCTGGGAACAAGAAGTACTCAAATCTCCCGGCACGGTCATGGTCGATTTCTGGGCAGCCTGGTGTGGTCCGTGTCAAATGATCGCTCCGACGATTGATGAACTTGCCGTCGAATATGCCGGAAAGTTGAAAGTAGGCAAGCTGAACACCGATGAGAATCCGGAGATCGCCGGAAAGTACCAGATTATGGGAATTCCGACGTTGCTTTTCTTTAAGGATGGAAAACTGGTCGATAAGATTGTGGGAGCGGCCTCCAAAAAACAATTCAAACAAAAAATTGATTCCATTTTATCTTCATAAATTACTCCAAGCAGATGCTTAGAGAGCTTCGCGTCCAAAATTATGC
>SCUR01000433.1 GCA_004297235.1 Candidatus Manganitrophaceae bacterium
CTCTGCAGAGGGCAGGGGTTCGGGTGGAGGAGGCGGTCCGGCGGCCGGTGAGCCGGGAATTTCGGCTCTCGGGCACCCTTCAGGTAAATGAAGACCGGCTGGCCCATGTCGGGTCGCGCATTCCGGGGCGGGTGATCGAGGTGGCGGCGGGACTCGGCGATCATGTCGAGAAGGGATCGCGACTTCTGACCATCGACAGCCCCGAGCTGGGACAGGCCCAGTCGGAATACCGGACGGCAAAGGCGAAGTTGCTCGTTTCCGAAAAGGCGTATGAGCGGGCCCGCGCCCTGGTCGAGCAGAAGGTGATCGGCACCGGGGAGCTCCAGCGCCGGGAGGGGGAGTATCTCTCGACCCGGGCGGAATTTGAAGCGGCCCAAAACCGGCTTCTTCTTTTGGGAATGACGAAGAAAGAGGTCGAGAGTCTCGGGACGGAAAACGCGGCCCGCTCCGAAGCGCCGATCCTCTCCCCCTTATCGGGAACGATTATCGAGCGGCATGCGACGGTCGGAGAGCTGGTCGAGCCGGTAAAGACCCTCTTTACGATTGCCGATCTCTCACTCCTCTGGGGGATCGCCGATGTCCCGGAGAGAGATCTCGCCCCGATGAAAAAAGGGGCGGCCGCAGAGGTCTCGGTCTCCGCTTACCCCGAAGAACGTTTCAGGGGAAAAGTGGCGTACCTTTCCGATACGATCGACCCCGCCACGCGGACCCTCAAGGTGAGAATCGAGATCGAAAATTCCCGGGGCAAACTGAAGCCGCAGATGTTTGCGACCTTCCACATCTGGGCGGGAGAGGCCGAACCGGCCTTGGCGCTTCCCGCCTCGGCGGTGCAGCGGGAGGGGACCGAACCGATCGTCTTCGTCGAAAAAGAGGCGACGGAAAAAGGAGCCCGCTTCGAGAAGCGCACGGTCTCCCTCGGCCCGGAGGCGCAGGGATACTATCCGGTCTTCTCCGGCCTTCAAGCGGGCGAGCGGGTCGTCACCCAAGGGGCGTTCATCCTGAAATCCGAGCTCCACAAGGAAGGAATGGAGGAAGACCATGCGCATTGACCGGATCATCGAATTCGCGTTGCGTCAGCGGCTCCTCGTTCTGGTCGCCGTCTGTTTTTTGGTCGCCGTCGGCCTCTATGCGTTTCGGAAACTTCCGATCGACGCTTTTCCGGATGTGACCAACGTGCAGGTCCAGGTCATCACCGAGGCGCCCGGCCGCTCGCCGATCGAGGTCGAGCAGCTCGTGACCTATCCGATCGAGACCCAGATGGCCGGCCTTCCGAAGCTGGCGGAGCTGCGCTCCCTCTCCAAGTTCGGCCTTTCGATGGTGACGGTGGTCTTCGAGGAGGAGGTCGATCTTTATTTCGCCCGGCAGCTCGTCCTGGAGCGGCTGATCGAAGCAAAAGAAAAGCTGCCGGCCGGCGCCGATCCGGTGATGGGGCCGATCACCACCGGTCTGGGAGAGATCTACCAATACACGCTGGAGAAGCCCGATCCGGCGGCCCCCCTCTCCGACGCCGATCTAATAACGCTGCGAACCGTCCAGGACTGGATCGTCCGCCCGATCCTCAAAACCGTCCCCGGCGTCACCGACGTCAACGCCTTCGGGGGTCATGTGAAGCAGTACCAGGTCTTGATCGACCCCGACCGGCTTCGGAAGTACGACCTGACGTTGCGGGAGCTCTTCGAAGCGATCGCCCGGAACAACAGCAATGCCGGGGGGAATATTCTGGAACATCGATCCGAACGCTATCTGATCCGGGGGGTCGGGCTGATCAAAGACCTCCAAGACATCGGCGAGATTGTGGTGAAGGCGAACCAAGGGACCCCGGTCTTCGTTCAAGATGTCGCGGAGGTGACGGTGGGGGCCGACGTTCGCCTTCACCACAATCTCGCCGATGTCTTGGAGGTCTTTGATCAGCCCGACCCCCCGGATCAGATAGCGTTC